>JAAYFZ010000134.1 GCA_012727965.1 Clostridiaceae bacterium | reverse complement strand
GTTGCAATTCCTGCAAAACCAGTCACTGTGCAGGAAGCTGTACCAACTATAACTAAAGAGGCTTCCGAGCCAGAAAATCCAATCGTTGAATCAGCTGACGTTTCAGCCGAAGTAGAGGAAATTCCTCAGTCTGCAGCTGCAACCGACAAATCTACATCTGCTGACACGCAAGTACAAGATGATGATGATTATCCTCAGTTTTCTGATGAAGACGCGCCGCCTATGTCAGACGAAGATTATGAAGTGTTCGCAGGGCTTGAGGCTAAAGCAGCCGCTCCATCAGCCGATGCTGAAAAAGTAGACAATAGGATATCAGAGACTGTTGAAACAGCTGACATAACTGAGCCTGATGAAAATGTAGAAGCAGCAGGTTCTACCGAGATCTCTGAAACAAGAGAAACAGAAGAAACGTCAATAGAATTGGAACCTGAGCCTGCTTCAGAGCCTACGGAACCTTTATCAGATGATGAGCTCAAAGCAATATGGCAAAAAGCACTGGATCAGCTGCAGATGCAAGGTGAAATGGTTATGTATCTGTTTGGTAAAACAGCAGCCGTACAGCTCTGTGGCAATGAATTTAATGTAATCTTCGCCAGTCAGGACAAGTCTCAATATGAAGAGTTTAGCAAAGCAACTTCACAAAAAGCACTGCTTCAGGTGTTGATAGCCTTGACCGGACGCACACTTAAACTGAAAATAAGACAAGAGGATGATCCCGAGCAGGCAGCAGCCGCAGGCTGTGCCATCGCGGAAGAGCCTTGGATCAGGAAAATAAGAGAAACGGCCGACCAGTTCGGCATACCAGTAAAAATGGAGGACTAATATTATGGCAAAAGGATCTAGAGGTGGATTTCCAGGCGGCGGTTTCCCAGGCGGCAACCCTAATCAGCTGATGCAGCAGGTTCAGCGTATGCAGCGCGAAATGGAAAAAGCTCAGGAAGAAATTGCTGAGATGACAGCAGAAGCCACAGCAGGCGGTAACGCAGTGCGCGTAGTTATCGGCGGCGACAAGCAGATAAAAGAGCTGGAAATCGAAAAAAATGTTGTCGACCCTGAAGATGTTGAAATGCTGCAGGATCTGATCATGGTAGCTGTTAATGAGGCTATCAGAACACTGGAAGAAAAATCCGAGGCAAGAATGTCCAAGGTAACAGGCGGCAAAGGTCTGCCGATGGGCTTCTGATTTATGGCAAGATATTCACCCAGCATTGGCCGTCTTATCGCTGAGCTGGGCAAGCTGCCCGGCATAGGCAACAAAAGCGCTCAGAGACTCGCTTTTCATATTTTAGCTCAACCACAGGAGCAGGCAGAGGGTCTTGCTGCTGCGATTCTTGAAGCCAAAAAGAGCACCAAGCTCTGTTCCGTATGCTGTAATCTGACAGATCAGGACCCTTGTGAAATCTGCAGCTCCGCATCAAGAAACAGTCAGCAGATATGTGTTGTCGAGAATCCTCGCGATGTTTCCGCCATTGAGCGTATGCATGAGTACAAAGGTCGATACCATGTCCTGCATGGTGTTATCTCGCCGATGCAGCATGTAGGACCTGATGAGATCAAGCTGCGCGAGCTGGTTCAGCGTCTGCAGAATGAACCCGATGTGACAGAACTCATTCTGGCAACTAATCCTACTGTAGAGGGCGAAGCAACTGCTCTCTATATTGCCAGATTGCTGAAGAAAACAGGTATTTTGATCACAAGAATCGCTCATGGTTTACCAGTGGGCGGAGATCTTGAGTATGCAGACGAAGTTACCCTGGCCAGAGCAATGGAAGGCCGCAGGGAAATATAAACACTGCTTCCATGTTTTCAACTATTTAGGCAAAAATAACAGCCGGTTCAAACG
>JAAYFZ010000133.1 GCA_012727965.1 Clostridiaceae bacterium | reverse complement strand
TTGATCAAGTGTGCCATATTGGCAAAAGACAACGCCTATGTACCTTATTCAAATTTCAGAGTGGGGGCTGCCCTGATTGATGAACAAGGCAGAGAATTTAGCGGCTGCAATGTTGAGAATGCCTCTTATGGTGCGACCTGTTGTGCTGAGAGAACGACAATTTTCAAGGCTGTCTCTGAGGGCAGCAGAAGAATTCGCAAAATGGCAGTAGTATGCGATCAGGATGAATACTGCAGGCCCTGCGGCATTTGCCGTCAGGTTATGTCAGAGTTTGCTGCCGAGGATTTTGTTTTGCTGTCAGCCAGACCAAACGGCGAGTATGAAGTTTTTTCAATGGAGATGCTTCTGCCTTCAAGCTTCAAGCTTGATCGACAGGAAGAGTAGATTCGGTATCAACTGATTTCTCTCGTGAAGGCTGCTGGAAGCTGCCTTCCTTGTCGCAGATGATGTAGAGCGGTCTATCTTTTACCTCTTCGAAAATACGTGCAATATATTCTCCCATAATTCCCAGAATGATTAGGACCACTCCGAAGAAAAACAAGATCACACACATCATCGAGGCATAGCCGGGTTCCATCCAGACCAGATCGAATAAGCGCGAGATGAAAACGGCAAAAGCCAGAACTAAACTGAATGCGCTTAGCAGCAGACCTATAGAGATTCCCAGTTTAAGCGGTTTGTAGGAAAAAGAAGTAATACCGTCAGCAGCAAGACGCAGCATTTTTGATAATGGGTATTTGGAATTTCCGGCCTGCCTTGGATCTCTAACATAGTCTACAAAAGTCTGTTTATATCCAAGCCAGCTGATTAGTCCGCGCACATAGCGATTATGCTCCGGAACTTTTAGCAGTGCATCTCTGACGCAGGCATCAATAAGCCGGAAATCACCAACATCTACAGGTATACTGACATCCGTCAGTCTCTTTAGTGTTCTATAATAGAATTTAGCAGTTGTCCTCTTAAACCAGGTCTCACCGCGTCTGCTTATGCGTCTGCCATAGACGACCTGATAGCCCTGCTGCCAGAGATCAAGCATCTTCGGAATAAGCTCCGGCGGATCCTGCAGATCAGCATCAATAATGATGATGGCAGCACCGGCAGCGTGGTCCATGCCAGCTGTAATGGCAGTCTGATGGCCGAAGTTGCGGGAAAAAGAAATCATTTTCACCCGCTTGTCGGATGAGCAAAATGATCTTATGATAGAAGCGGTGGCATCTCTGCTGCCGTCGTTTACATAAATAAGCTCGAAGCTGAGCTCCAAGCTGTCGATTACTTTGATAAGTCTATCATGGGTCTTAGCGATGACTTCATCTTCATTGAAAACAGGCACAACCAGGGAAATGTCGACTTTTACCATGATATACCTCCAGCACAACAGTTTTATTATATCAGATTGACAGGTTATGAACAGTCTTGCTTGATACGAGGTGAGTTCTATAATTGTTTATAATAAGTATAAGACTCATGGTTGAAAGGAACATGGGTAGGAGTAACAAAATAAGAATCAGAAGGGAGCAGTCATCATGAAGATCAACGTACAAGGCAAAGGAATGAAGGTAGGAGACCAGCTGCAGAGGAGGATCGAGGAAAAACTTGGTAAGTTCAATAAGTTTTTCGGTGACGAAGCAGTTGCCAATGTTAAGGTCAGACCAGAGGCTGAACTAAAAAGCATAGAGGTAACGCTGAAAATTAAGAATCATTTCTACAGAGCAGAATCTGTAGCAGATGATGTTTTCACTGCTCTGGATCAAGCTGTTGAGGTTATGGAAGGTCAGATACGTAAACATAAGACGAAAATTGAGAAGAGAATCCATGACTACGCCTACATGAAAGAATATCTCAAGACCGAAGCCATTACTCCCGAGGAACAAGAGATCGAAGAAGCTACTATCATCAAGAGAAAAAGCTTCGATCTGTCACCAATGGATGCTGATGAAGCGGTACTGCAGATGGAGATGCTAGGTCATAGCTTCCTGCTTTATCTGGATATGGAAACTGATAAAGTTTGTGCGGTGTATAAGCGCAAGGACGGCAATTATGGCTTGATTGAGCCGAACTACTGATCAGCACACCGCTGTGAATATATATTGTGATACAACTGTTTTGATAAGTTAGATAATATAATTTCCGCTATTAGGACGTTCTTGCGCGGGAGGGCCGGTCGAGTAGACCGGTCCTTTTTTTGTCGTGCTGCTTGCCTACACTTTTGCCGTTATATCCTGTATAATAGCAGAACGATTGTTTTGTCTTGGTATAGTTACATGTCAATTATGTGTGAAGTATGAAGCAAAAAAGATCGTAGATTATACAATTACGGGGTGTTTTTGATGGATATGTTTGATCAGCTGGTACTCGCAGAAGATAGAGCTTCTACAGCAGGGAGCAAGGCAGGACCTGGTTCTGCGGCCGATAAACTGCTGAAAGGACTCAATCCGCAGCAGTCTCAGGCAGTACAGCACAGGGATGGTCCTCTGCTGATCTTAGCTGGAGCCGGTTCGGGCAAGACCCGTGTTATCACGCACAGGATCGCCTGGATGGTACAGGTTGAAAATATAAGACCATCATCGATCCTGGCAATAACCTTTACTAACAAAGCGGCAGCCGAGATGAAGAGCAGAATTGAGGCTCTGGTCGGTGGTGCCAGTTCTTCAATGTGGATCGGGACATTCCATTCAATGCTGCTGAGAATTCTGCGCAGATATGCTGACAGACTGGGTTTCACACAGCATTTTACGATACTCGACAGCGATGATCAGCAGAGGGTCATAAAACAATGTTTCAAGGAACTATCTATCGATGATAAAAAATTCCCTGTGCGTATGGTTCATGGCCGTATTGGTACTGCCAAGAATTCTCTGATTGGTGTTGAGCAGTACGAGCGTGAAGCCGGAGCAGATTTTATCCAGGAAAAAGTCGCAAAGGTTTATAGTAGATATCAGCAGATCCTTAAACAGAACAACAGCATGGATTTCGACGATATTCTCTTCGAGGCCGTGAAGCTTCTTGACAATAATCCTGATGTGCTTGAACAGTATCAACAGCGTTTCCAATACATCATGGTCGACGAGTACCAGGATACAAACCATGCTCAGTACAGACTTGTGCATATGCTGTCCGCCGGTCATAAAAACCTCTGTGTTGTCGGAGATGATGATCAGTCGATCTATAGCTTCCGTGGTGCCAATATCCAGAATATTCTTGATTTCGAGAAGGATTTTAAGAACTGCACTGTGATTAAGCTCGAACAGAATTACAGGTCTACCAACAATGTCCTGCAGGCTGCAAATGCAGTGATCAAGAACAATCGTGGCCGTAAGAGCAAACAGCTGCGTACAGAGCTGCCTGATGGCGATCTCATAACCTTCTATAAGGGTGAGAATCACAGCGAAGAGGCCAGGTTTGTCGCCAGAGAAATTTCCCGCCGCGCTGACGGCTCCGACAGTGAGCAGCCATTTGGCGAGATCGCGATTCTCTATCGTTTGAACGCACTATCGAGAAATCTTGAATCGGCCTTGAGGGAACAGGGCGTTCCTTACAAAATCTATGGCGGGACACGCTTCTATGATCGTAAAGAGATCAGAGATGTTCTGGCTTACCTCAGACTGATAATGATACCTGATGACAGGTTGTCTTTTGCCCGTGTTATCAATACACCGCGTAGAGGAATCGGGGATGCTACAGTAGCGGCTATAGATGCCATAGCTGCCAGAACCGGCCAGGCACCGCTTGAGATCTGCAGACAGGCAGGCCAGTATCCTGAGCTTGCCAGAGCCAGCGGACGCCTTATGCTGTTTCATGAATTGATTGACGGCTTCCGCAAGCTGCTAAGTCATGGCGAGATATCTCTGGCAGAACTGATTGAGTCCGTGGAAAATGATAGCGGTCTGATCCAGGAGATAATCGATCAGCAGGAGAAATCATCAGTTAATGATTCTGTGGACAGGATCGAGAATCTCAAGGAGCTTCTGTCAGATGCTGTTGAGTTTCAATCATCTTATCTTGAGCAGATCAAGAGCGTCAGAGAAAATCCCGAACAGGCTGCAGCTGAGGATCTTGAAGGAGCCGATGAGAGTCTTGTTTCCGCTTTGAGCGCCTATCTTGAGAGAGCAACGCTGTATGCGGAGCTGGATGGCGATACACAGCAGGATAATGTTCGTCTGATGACGATTCATAGCGCCAAGGGTCTTGAGTTCGATACTGTATTTGTTGTTGGTTTCGAGGAGGGTCTGTTCCCGGGCTATAGATCAATGGAGAGCGAAGAAGCTATCGAGGAAGAGCGTCGGCTGGCTTATGTCGCGATCACGAGAGCCAGGAAGAAGCTCTATATCACGACTGCCGGCTCCAGACTCATTTTCGGTCAAACTCAGGCTTTCCGAGTGTCACCATTTGTTCTCGAGATACCTGATCAATATATTGAAGAGATAGGCGGTGCCAGATTCGGCGGTTCCTATTCCAGAGGAGCTGCCTATGGCAGTGATAGAAAACCTGAGGGGGCAACAGCGGCAGCAGGCGGCGCCACAGGCGCTTCAGAACCGTTCTCGATGGCCGGCAGGGGAAGAATACAGTTTCCAGGAGCGCCAGCTTCCCAGGCGTCTAAGAGCCCGCTCCAGGGATTCGGTCAGAAACCCGCGGACCGTCGTGAGGAGTCGAGAAAACAGCAGGGTATCGATCCTGCGACCTTGCGCCGGGGTGACCGAGTCAAGCATCAGAAATTCGGTACAGGCAGGATCGAACAGATTACTCCAGTCGCAAATGATGCCATCCTGGTTGTTGAGTTCGAGAAGCACGGTATCAAACGCCTGATGGCAAAAATGGCGCCCATGGAAAAAATCTAATCGCTAAGCTAAATACTAAATTACCATAACATAAAAAGAAGGTGGAGCTCTTCAATGAGGAACTCCACCTTTTTGTAGTTTCAATTTTTATTACAACTCTTGAGTTTCGCTTAGCTTTTATTCTTCGCCGCGATAATTGTGAACCTTGTATTTGCCGCCGCTAACCACGACTTCAGCTATATTCTGACAATGATCGCCGATTCTCTCCATTGTATGCAGCAGCTCAAGGAAGATAACGGTGGTTTTCGGATCGCACTCGCCATTGTTCAGGCGCTCCATGTGACTCTCTCTGAGTTTATCTTCCATGGCGTCGATCTCATCTTCGTGACTCATGATCTTACCAGCAGTAACCAAATCAGTATTACGCAGAGCGAAGACCGTCTCCGTAACTATTTTTTCGACAAGGGCAAAAGCCTCATCCAGCTCCGAATTAGCCCGTTCAGAGAAAGCCAAACCATTCTCTGTCATCTGCAGAGCAGTATCACAGATATTACTGCAATAGTCACCGATACGTTCAATATCATTGGTGGCATGCATCAGACCGGCGATTCTGACTGAATCAGTTTCAGTTATGACCGATGACTGGAATATATGCGACAGATAACGAACGATCTCATTTTCCAGGTAGTCCAGAGTATCTTCATTGGCAAAGATCTTGGTTTCTAGCTCTTTGTCATAGTTAGTAATGATCTTATGAGCATCTTGTGTCATGGTCGTTGCGATCTCAGTCATTCTGGCCAGCTCCTGCGTAGCCAGATCAATCGCGATCGCAGGACTGTTTACGACCTTATAGTCGATAAAAGCCAGCTTCTTATGAACAACAGGATCCTCGCCTCTGACGATATTTGTAACAAGCTTGACCATCAGCCAGATGAATGGGAGCCATAGTAATGTGTTGACAATGTTGAAAACAGAATGGGATATGGCAATACTCTCGCGCATCGAGTCGGCGATAGGTGTGACCATGCCTGCGATACCGGTATTGCTGTCGGCAATTCTTGTTACGCCGAAAACTCCAAGTATGAAATTGACAAAATGAGTATAAGGGCGCAGAAGGAATATGAACATTATCGATCCAAACATATTGAACACAGCATGAGCTGCCGCAGCACGTTTAGCATCACGAGAACCGCCGATAGTTGCCAGTACAGCTGTGATTGTAGTACCGATATTACTACCGAGCAAAATAGGTACAGCCTGGTATAGCGAAATCAGTGGAGTTCCAAGTTCATCGATTGATGTGCTGCCAAGAGTCTGTAGTACACCAATAGCAGCCGAGGAACTCTGAACGACCATCGTTGAAATCGTACCGACTATAACACCGAGTATAGGGACATCTTTGATACTAAGCAGCAGATCAGAAAACTCCTGACTCTTGGCCAGCGGCTTCATTGCTGCTCCCATACTGTTTAGACCGACGAACAGCAGACCAAAAGCAAAAACTATTTGTCCGAGATATTTGATTTTAGGTTTTTTGACAAAAAACATAAGGACGAAGCCAATAGCTACAAACAGCCAGGCATATTCATCGATCTTCGTAGCAACGATCCAGGCAGTAATCGTAGTACCAATATTGGCACCCATTATTACACCGACGGATTGCTTAAGTGTCATCAGACCGGCGCTGACGAAACCAACAACCATAACCGTAGTAGCAGATGAGCTCTGAACTATAACGGTAACCAATGCGCCTACGATAACAGCCTTGATCGGCGTACCAGTAAGCATGGCCAGAATATTCCGCATTTTGTCGCCAGCGGTTTTCTGCAGACCTTCGCCCATCTGGTGCATACCGAAAATGAACAAAGCCAGTCCGCCGAATAAGGCGAAAATTGTTTCAATACCCATTAAGTAACTCCTTTTAAGCTTAGTTTTTTTGGCTGCTCTTGTAATACAGCTGTAATTTAACCAAACGATTACAATTTTATCTGAGATTACGAGTTGGCACAATGGATTTGACCAAAATTGTCGATTATACCAGTGTGGAAATAACTTCTGATGAGCCTTCAAATGCATTGTTTTCGGCCTGCTATGCTATAATAACAATTATAAAATCATGGCAAAAGACGGCTGCAAGCCGGAATCGGAGTATATATGACAACTGTTTGTCTTATCAAGGCAGATCAATACGATCAAGAGTTGATCCTGAAAGGGCTTAGGCTGGCCTGGTCAAGTCTGGAACTTAGCAAATTGTTCAAGCCGGGAGAGAGTATTTTACTCAAACCCAATCTGCTCTCTGCTGTGTCTGCTGAACAGGCGGTCACTACAGATCCTGCTGTTTTCGCGGCCGTGGCAAGATTGTTTAGAGAACTTGAGATGGAACAGCCGCTAAGGCTCAGTTATGGCGATTCACCTGCTCATGAGAGTACGGCCAAGGCTGCGAGAATCAGCGGTCTGGCAGCAGTTGCTGAGGAACTTGCGATTGAAGCAGCGGATTTCGAACATAGCCAGGAGATTGAGTTTCCAGCTGATAGTTCGATCAGGAAGCTGCATATAGCTAATGGTGTTCTTAACAGCGATGGTCTGGTAAGCATCTGTAAGTTTAAGACTCATGCACTTACAGGAATCACAGGGGCCCTGAAAAATCAATTTGGCGTTGTACCCGGTCTGCGCAAGGCCAAATTTCATGCTGTCTATTCAGATATCAGGGCTTTTGCCACTATGCTGGCAGATTTGAACAAATTTCTTAAACCAAGATTATTTATTATGGACGCGATAGTTTCGATGGAAGGTAATGGGCCGCGCAATGGCAGACCGAAAAAAACCGGTTATGTCCTGGTCGGCCTGGACGCGCCGGCAGTTGATACTGTTATGGCATCAGTCACAGGTCACGATACTGCAAAAATGAAATTGTTTCAGACATTATCTGTACTAAGGACCGGTGTTGTCGATCCTGCGAAAATTGAGGTCAGAATAATCGACCCGGCACAAGATGCTGTCGTCAAGCAAGGTCTGTTATCCGAGCTTATACCTGAGCTGATCATTACAGATTTTAAGCAGGCAAAAACTGAAAATTCACTTATGACCTCAGCATCAAGTTTCAGCGGTAAACTAGCGCGCAGATTTATTATGCGTCGCCCGGTAATAGACGCTGAAATCTGCATCAGCTGTGGTCAATGTGTTGCATCCTGTCCACTCGAACCAAAAGCACTGAGTCAGACAGGCAGAGAGGTTCCGCGCTATAGCTATGATAAATGTATTAGGTGTTTCTGCTGTCAGGAAATATGTCCGGCAGCAGCCATACAGGTTCGCAGACCCTGGCAGAGAGGCTAATCAGGCTCTGCTATTGTCAGATGATCGATCGAGGAGGTGCTAAGATGCTGCCCAGATTGTTAAAAGAAGAACAAGAGAAGCTCCTGAGTCCTTTTGCCGCTCGTAATACTAAGAGCAGAGGCAGGGCAATCGAACAGGACAAGTGTACTGTCAGAACTGATTTTGAGCGGGATACCGGCAGGATCATTTTCTCGATGGAGTTCCGTCGTCTGCGCCACAAAACACAGGTATTCTTCAATCCTCAAAATGATCATATCTGCACACGCATGGAGCACGTGATCTATGTCAATTATATTTCTAATACAATCGGCAAAGCACTTGGACTGAACTCTGATCTGATTCAGGCAATCGCACTCGGACATGATCTCGGTCATGCGCCTTTTGGCCATACTGGTGAAAAAGTTCTGCGCCGTTGTCTGAAAAAGGTTGACGAGACTCTGGATTTTCAGCATGAACTACATAGCCTCAGAGTAGTAGACCTGCTGGCTGAGAAAAACAACAGACGTGGCCTTAATCTGACCTTTGAGGTTAGAGATGGTATAGCCAGCCACTGTGGAGAACGCTATAACGAATTTACACTTCAGCCAAACCGTAATAAGAAAACAGAGGACCTTATACCTCGGGCTATCTGTCACGGAGCACCAGCTACCCTTGAGGGCTGTGTTGTTCGCATGGCAGATAAGATCGCCTATGTCGGTAGAGATATCGAGGATGCGGCCAGAGCCGGTATCATGGAGTTTGATGATCTGCCAGCTGCTATAAGAACTGCACTGGGCAGAACAAATGGTGAGATAATTAATACGCTGGTAACAGACATTATCGCCAACAGCTTCCAGCAGGATGCCATAATACTCAGCCCGGAAAAAGGCCTCAGCATGGAAGAGTTGTTAAAAGAGAATTTCAATCGTATTTATAGATCGGAAAAAATTGCCAGATACGAGAAAATGGCAGAAAATGTTATAGAAGGCTTGTTTGAGGCTCTTTATCAGGCGGCCTCAGATCCAGAGAAGCTAGCACGCAGCAAAAACGGCACTCTGGCAGGCCTGGCCGATTATCTCAGAGAGCATCCAGGACCGGACGGTGAACCACTTGCCCAGCGGATCACCGATTATATTGCCGGCATGTCAGACAACTATGCAACGAAGAAGTTTGAATCGATCTACTGGATCTAGACTAATGATTATGACGGAGGATGAGCAGACAAAATGAGTGAAGAAATATTAGGACAAAACAAGGCACAAGGCGCGGCTGATGGTTTTCATTTTTTTGCTATGCTGCACAGAATGCGCTATATCAACCGCTGGGGTTTGATGAAAAATACTGAGCAGGAAAATATTCAGGAGCATTCCTTCCAGGTTGCCATGATAGCGCATGCTTTGGCTCTGTTTCGCAAGCATTATTTCAGCGAGGGCAGGGTCTGTCCACAGCCAGAACTGGCAGCACTTCTGGGCATGTTCCATGATGCCAGCGAGATCCTGACCGGTGACCTGCCTACTCCTGTTAAATATTTCAATCCGGATATAAAATCAGCCTACAAGAGGGTCGAGGCTGTTGCCTCCGAGAAGCTATTATCGATGCTGCCTGCCGAGTTAAGCGAAGAGTATCGCAGCCTGATGCTGCCGAACGGTCAATCAGCTGAATATGAAGAAGCAGTCAAATTCGTCAAGGCAGCGGATAAGCTGGGTGCATATATAAAATGTCTCGATGAGGAGAAGGCCGGCAACCCGGAATTTGTCCAGGCAAGATATAGTCTGGAGAAATATCTTGAGGAAAATGATCTGCCTGAGGTTAAACATTTCCTGGAAATATACCTGCCATCTTATAAGCTGACACTTGATCAGCTCAGCAATAGCAAGGATTAGCCACCAAGGAGAACTGGATTTGGACAATTATAATGTGGAACAAGAGCTGCGAATAAGAAGATTGAAACGACTGAGAATAGAGCTAATGCTCTCTCTTGGTGTTTTTGTTGTGTTGTCAGTGCTGATCGTATTATTTGGTCTGCAGCTGCAATCTCAGGCCAGAGATCAGAGAGCGCAGGCAGTAAGCTTCTACCAGA
>JAAYFZ010000132.1 GCA_012727965.1 Clostridiaceae bacterium | reverse complement strand
GTACAACCACTGTTGAGAAGGCGTCAGGGTTTTCTTCGCTTGTGCGCCAGAGCCACTCATGTGTCTGCCAGCCGATGATCGTTGGCAAACCGGTAAAAGCCGAGATGCGTTCATAATCGGTATAGCTGTCGCCAAAGGACTCCAATACGACCGGCTGTCCGACGACATTTTCATTTAGCCATTTGATTGCTGAAACATCAGCCGCCAATTCTCCCGGGCTGCTGCCGCTAATATTGGCTGAGTCTTTTAGAGCAAATAGTTCTAATGCGTCCAGACCCCGGTAGCGATCGCGGCTTAGTGGTCCCAGCCACTGTTTGGTAGCGCTCAGCGGATACCAGATTGGAATCAACACCATAACAATCAGCAGACCGGCTATGACAAGTGAAGAGATGCTTCTGCTGCCAAGCTTGTTTTTCTTATTTGTATGATTAAGCATAAGAGAGTGGCCACGGCTGCCCATATTAAATACATATGTTAGTATTGATGCCGCTGTACAACCCCAGACTAGCGAGAGCAGAACGAAAGCTTGATATGTGAACTTAAACATTGTATTAGCACGCTTAAAATCACCGCTATAAATGTCGACAACATATACCAGTTCGGGCAGAACGATCAGAAAAACCCCCATGAGGAAGATTGCCGCCAGCAAACGGTCGGCCGGATCGGACATTGCTGCTGTCACAGCTTGTTTGATACTGTTCGGAATCGATGTTTCACTTTCTATAGCAAGCTCAGTTTGCTGCGGCAGTGGTGGGAAAGTCCTGCGAAGCTTCGGCCGGCGCTGCCGGAAAAATAACCATAATAGATATATGGTGCCGGCAGCAATATGCGCTCCCCAGAGAACCCAGAGCTGGGAAATCGGTGAACGTGCTACAGTAATTGCAATCTCTTTTGCAATTGGTTCGAATTCAAGATTGAAGGGCAAGGCGAAGAGATGAGCCAGGAAGAAGATCCAACCCATATGTGAGCCGGCACTGCTTAATCCGTCAGAAACTCTCTTGCCGATCAGGTAATTGATGATAGCTGCGGCAAGATAAAGTGGCAATG
The DNA here is from genome assembly GCA_012727965.1 of Clostridiaceae bacterium. GTDB lineage: Bacteria > Bacillota > Clostridia > Saccharofermentanales > UBA5734 > JAAYFZ01. The sequence continues at coordinate 7,296 of JAAYFZ010000132.1, read as the reverse complement.
CCAGCAGGGGATTACTTATTTTAAGGAAAACGATCATGACCAGCGCGGACTGCAAGAGGAAAATTGGTATACCGGCAAGTGTAACTGCCCGCCCTGTAGTCCGGCTGAAGAAGATCCACATGACCAGACAGATCAGAGCAAAATATATAATGAAGTCCCAGAAATTAGCCATCATGAAAATAGCTAAAAAAGCCGACATCAGGTAATAGTAAGGTTGTCTGAGCAGGTCTCTGATATTTTTGCTGATGGAGGGTCCGCGTTTGACAAATGCCAGAATAATTAGCAGAAGACTAAGCACGAATACCAGATTTATGACATGCGCATGGAGATCGGCTACAAGATAGGAATAATAGGGGAACTCATGAATTGTTTTGTCTGTTGTTTCCGGATTATAACCGATATATCTGGTTGAATTGGCAAACCAGAACGCGTCTTCATTACTGCCTGGCAGGATTGATTTGCTAATTAGAAATGAGGTCAAGCGGCGCACCGGACTCTTGTCGGAATAGATAAAAGCATGCTGATTGCCGCCAATCACCAGCAGAAGTCCACTTGATACTGCTGCTAGTGCGACTGCTATGCTCTTGTACAATTTGGCAAATCTTCCCTGATTATTGCTGATGACAGGTTTTCGTAGACTTAACATCAGATGAAGACCAAAGGCCGCAGATAGAACAATTGATAGCGCCGGCAGCGAAGCCATCGCCAGCTGATAAGCGATTATCGGCCTGATATTTGTCAGTCGTGCCAGCCAGGTGCTGGCATAATGACCAAAATAGTAATAGTTGATATTGCCGCCACTAAACCACATATCGACTGCGGGCATGCTCTCGCTGCGCCAGATACTGTTCATGAAACCAATATTCATGAATTTTTCCAGCGAATCAAGCTCAGGTTTGAGTCCGCGGGTAAATAACCAGAAGAGCAGTGCGAGGGCGAAAATTGTCTCCATGATGCCGATATAGCTCCAGCTGTTATTTTTTTCTATATTCAACAGCGGTTTAACAGCAGCGCCTGTAAGTTTGGGCTGCCAGATATTCATACTCCAGATAATTATTGCTGTTAGAAGCAGTAAGGCGATCAGCCAGCCACGCTTAAAAGGGAAAGGCGATAGATGATGCAGGAGAAAGGCCGAACCAGAAGACAATGCAAGGCCCATGCCTTTTGCCAGGGTCCAGCCATGATCACCAGCTGGCAGAAGCCTGGCAGCCAGTGGCCACCAGATCAATCCGTTTAATGTTATGGCCAGCCACCAGGCAAGAAATAGCAGCGCATCATTTCCGAGCAGCCAGAAGGCTGCTGGAATAACAGCGAAGGGAAGAAACAGCCAGGTTCTGCGCATTGTCAAACTCCTCATGTCATAAGCCTGCTTGTCTGAATTAACTAATTATGATGGTCAGAACTGGCCGCTGCCGCGAATATAGTCAACGATTGAATCTGCGGCTTCTCTGCCGAGTCTGACCGCATAGTTGATTCCACGGTCCTCTGGGTAGATCTGAGCCATACCTGCCAGCTTGATCCCCGGTTCAGGTGTGTTCATTTCCGGCATGAAGCTGCTGTAGTTACGGAAGACGACAGGCTGAGCATAACGACTGCGTTTGAGGCGCCAGTCAATGATATCATTGGCTGAAAAATCAGGATATATATGTTCAAGCCCGGCAATGAAGCTCTGATAGATCTCGCCGTCAGACCGTGTCCAGACTTCATCAGTAATATCAAGATAGCGGGACAGGTATACGATATGACCGCCATAACCATTGATTCCGGTCATATTTGTATGCTCGACAGCTACTACAAACGGAAGCTGATCGCAGATCGTGTTCCAGTACCATGTGGAGAGGCTCCGTCGAAGTCTTAAAACCATACAAATATTGGCCTTGTATCTAACAGACAATAGTTTCTCGCGATAATCCTCAGGCAAACTTAAGCTTATAGCCAGATTGGCAAACTGTCTTGTTGAGATCGTAGAGATGACAGCATCAGCATCAAAATCAATCGATGAACAGTCCTCGAGAATGCTGGAGACGCGATAACGGCGATTGCCATTTTTAGCTGTGAAGCGTGTCAGGCCCATAGCGGTATAACCATAAAGAATGCGGCCGCCCCGATTGTCTAATTCGCGAAGCAGAACTTCTGTCAGCTTGGCGAAGCTGCCATCAAGATAGCCAAGCTTCTCGATGCTCTTGCCACCAGAGCGGGAGCTGCCGCGAAGCTTAAATTTATTCCAGATCCAGACTGCTGAGACTTCTTCGGCATCCTGATCAAACTTAGCCCGCAGTAGTGGCTTCCAGAGCTTATCATAGGCATCTTGTCCACAGTTATCGATTAGCCACTGAGCTGCTGTTATGCTCTCAAGTTCATGCCAATCTCTTAATCGCCCTGCTTTCAGAACTGTCAGACCTGTCCTGAGGCGCTGCAATAGAGGCAGCTCATGGAAGCGCAGAAGATCAAGTGGTGTTGAAAATGGATAGTTGCGGCCGCCTGCGAACAGTGCGTCTTTTACCATATACCATTTCATATCGGCACTTAGTCCGAGCTCATCGATCAGTCCAAGAACTTCACTGTCTGAAGTAAATATATGATGATAAATATGTTCGATCAGTTCATCACCAATATTGAAGGCCGATAACATGCCACCAGAATTTAGCGCCGATTCGAGCACAAGCACATCATAGCCAAGAGCTGCCAGCTGTCTGGCAGCTGTCAGTCCCGTGATGCCCGCGCCTATAATGCATACGGACGGATTTCTGGTCTTGTCATCATCTGAAATCATGTTCTATCCTGTCTGATTTTTCTGCATTCAAAATAGTAGCGTTTTTCATAGGCTTCTCCCATGGAAAATGTTTTTCGCGGCAGGATGCCATCTCTGATGATCGCCTCGAAGAAACTATTCTTGGCAAAAGGCGGTAAAATTATTCCAGCAGCTCCTTTTGAAGCTAAATCCCGAACTGTATCTTCTCCATGAATATAATCTATCCTGAAGCTATTACCAGTTTCTTTCCAATCAGCCGTCAGCTCGTCAAGCATCTGCTGAACAACTGCTGCTGTCAGCGTGCCTGCGGCTTTTGCCAGTTTGAGTTGATGCTGCTCTTCCCCTATGAATATGGGCAGGTTCTCAACTTCCTGCTGACCTGCAGATGAGGCTGCGTTATAGCGATCGATCCATGCCTGAACAGGTCTGAGAAAATTGTCAGTGCTGATACCAAAAACAGCACGGTGGATAGGCTCGAATTCGAGACCGTCGTCATGTATGTTGATAATTTCGACCAGTGCATATCGTGCAGGATGGTCCGAGCTTACCTGATCTTTTATCTCATGCCAATGTGCCTGTGCTGTTGCCAGTGAGTGATTGCCATCACCTACGGCAAACAGCAGGTTATCGTTTCTCAGTGTAGCCAGCTGAGACATTGCCTGTACTGCATTTGCCAATAGGGCAGAGTCCGCTGACAGGAACCAGCCGCGAATATGGCCGCCACCCTGCATTAAATCTGTATCATAGATAGATTTTTCATTGCTGCATGCCTCAAATAGAGGTTCTATAACAGTTCTGTCAGGATCATCTATAAGCAGCAGTACATGCGGAAGCTCAAGTGGAGCATTGCGTCTGATTGCCTGGCGTGGTGGAATCCTCTCAAGTACTGTGCCCTCGGTCGCGCGAATCATTTTTTTATTACCAGGGGTGAAATCATATTGTTCAAGATCAACTGCAATCACTAATCCCCTGCGGCTTGAATGCAGTGGCGTACTGCGGTCGAGCAGGATGCAGCCTGGCTGTTGACGCGCGATTATACCGTCATCGAGGTATTTCTGCATGGCATCATTTACAGTTTTGATTCGATCTTCAACTGGCGTATCGCCTGGATGATCGAGATAAAGCTCGGGTAGTATAAGCCTAAGAGTTGAGGGATCATCTCCGACGATTTTTTCTGTTTCCAGCCAGTATTCTGGCTGAGACGTAAACTGGTCGCAGGCAACTACCGGCCAAACAGATAGATCCAGTTCGTCAGCAGGGAGATAAAGCTCAGGCAATTGTAATCCGAGACGACCCAAGTCAGCCTCGGTCTTATTGTTGATCGTATTCATTGAAATACCTCGTTTGTAGGATTATTCGCCTATTTTATCATAAACGACAGTCGCTTGCACCTTGTTAGCGGCTTGAATTTGGTGTAAAATTCGGTGCATAGTGCAAATTGGAAAAAAGGTTGGTAATAGTACATGGAAGCTATGAGTCTGAATGAAATCAGAGAGAAATATTTAACGTTTTTTGAATCGAAGGGTCACCTGCGTATGCCCAGTTTTTCACTGGTGCCGCGCAATGATCCCTCCATACTGCTGATAAATGCTGGCATGACACCGCTCAAGCCATATTTTACGGGTGCAGAAACTCCGCCCTCACTGAGAGTGACTACTTGTCAGAAGTGTATAAGGACACCTGATATTGAAAGAGTCGGCAAGACCTCGCGTCATGGAACTTATTTTGAAATGCTGGGTAATTTCTCTTTTGGTGATTATTTCAAGAAGGAAGTTATACCATGGGCCTGGGAATTCTGTACTGAGGTACTAAAGCTTCCTGAGGATAAGTTGTATGTAACGGTCTATCAGGATGATGACGAGGCCTATGATATCTGGCATCAGGATGTGGGTCTGGCAAAAGAACGAATCTTCCGCATGGGCAAAGAAGACAATTTCTGGGAGCATGGCACCGGTCCTTGTGGCCCCTGTTCTGAGATTTTCTTCGACAGAGGCGAGGACAAAGGCTGCGGTTCAGAGACCTGTACTGTTGGCTGCGATTGTGACCGTTTCGTTGAGTTCTGGAATCTGGTTTTCACACAGTTTAATCGCGAAGAAGATGGAACCTATACACCTTTGGCCAAGAAAAACATCGATACCGGTGGTGGCCTTGAGCGCTTCGCATGCATTATGCAGGATGTCGACAATCTGTTTGAGGTAGACACGATCAGAGCAATTCTTGATGAAGTCTGCCGACTGACCGGCCGGGTCTATGGGGCGAATGAACAGGACGATACAGCAATCAGAGTTATGACAGATCATATTCGCAGTACGGTAATGATGATCAGCGATGGTATATTGCCATCAAATGAGGGTCGCGGTTATGTGCTGCGTCGTCTATTGCGTCGTGCTGCCCGTTTTGGCCGCTTGATGGGACTTACAGAACCCTTCTTGCATGATCTTAGCAGTCTGGTCATCCGTGAATCCGGTGATGCCTATCCTGAGCTGCGTGAACGCCAGGAGCATATTCGTAAAATCATCTATACTGAGGAAACACGCTTTGCCGAAACTGTTCAGCAGGGTATGAGCCTGCTTGAGGATTATATTGCTCAGGCACGTGAAGCCGGCAGTAGCCAGCTAAGCGGCAGTGATGTTTTCCGTCTGCATGATACTTATGGCTTCCCACTTGATCTGACCAGGGAGATTGCTGCCGAGCAGAATCTGACGATCGATGAAGAGGGCTTCCATTCTGAAATGAACAGACAGAAAAACATGGCGCGACAGGCTTTGAAAGATAAAGGCGGCTCTGCCTGGGGCGGTCAGGCTCTGCCTGAAACTATCGATCGCAACAAGGCGACGACTTTTACCGGTTATGATGTTCTGGCAAACGAGTCAGAAATCATTGCTATTTTGTCAGGTTCAGAGAGTGGTGACGGTTTAGTTGAGCTTGAGCAGGCAGAGGAGGGGCAGGCAGTTACGATCATTACCGCCAAATCACCTTTCTATGCTTCATCTGGCGGACAGACTGGCGATATAGGTGTGATCAGAACAGATAATGCCCTGATCAGTGTTGAAGATACTACTAAAACTGCTGAAAATATCTGGCTGCATGCAGCTGTTGTCGAGAGCGGCAGCGTTCGCAAGGGTGAGACTGTAAAACTCGAAGTCGATATCAGGTCAAGACTGAATACGGCAAGAAATCACACGGTCACACATATTTTGCACAAGGCGCTGCGAGAAGTGCTTGGAGATCATGTCGCTCAGGCAGGATCTGCTGTGTCTCCCGACAGGTTGCGTTTCGATTTTAACCATTATCAGGCGGTGACAGCCCAAGAGCGTGATCAGATCGAGCGCAGAGTTAATGAGATAATTCTACAGAATATGCCTGTGAAAACCGATGTAATGACGATCGATGAAGCTCGCAAGAGCGGTGCGATGGCTCTGTTCGATGAGAAATATGGCGATACTGTCCGTGTGGTTTCGGTCGGTGATTTCAGCCGTGAATTATGCGGCGGTACTCATCTTGGTAAATCTACCGAGGCTTGTCAGTTCCGCCTGCTCTCAGAGAGTGGTGTGGCAGCAGGTGTTCGCAGAATTGAAGGTGTCACAGGCCCTCAAGCTTATGAGATCAGCAGAAATGACAATATGACTGTGCATGAAGCAGCTGCTCTTCTCAAATGCAGCCCTGATGATCTTGCAGCCAAACTGACCAGTCTGCTGGACAAAACGAAGCAGCTGGAAAAAGCTCTGGCTGCAGAGCAGGCTCGTCAGACTGCTGATGCCGCCGGAGACCTGGTAGGCCAGGCTGAGGATATTGGCGGCATGAAGGTAGTTGCAGCAAGAATTCAGGTGCAGGATATGGATAAGCTGCGTCAGGCAGCCGATAATATACGTGACAACATCGGCTCAGGTGTGGTTATTCTGGCTTCGGAGAATGATGGTAAGGTTTCATGGGTCGTAATGGCCACCAAGGATGCCATCGGCAGAGGGCTGCATGCAGGACAGCTGGTCAAGGAAGCAGCTACGATCACCGGTGGCGGTGGCGGCGGCAGACCTGATATGGCACAAGCCGGAGGCAAAGACGCTACAAAAATTGATGAAGCACTGGCAAAAGTCAAGACGATCATCAGCGGGAAGCTTGGCTGACAAGAATTCATTGAAAAGGAGCTGACTAAAATGGATGACTGTATTTTCTGTAAGATAGTTCGCGGCGAGATTCCATCGGCGAAGGTATATGAGGATCAGGATATTCTGGCATTTAATGATATCAATCCAGTTGCTCCGGTTCATGTGCTGATCGTACCTAAGAAGCATGTTTCAGATATTATGACACTGTCTGAGCATGAGCAGAGAGCACAAATCATGGAATCCGTGATTAGAGCTGTGCCGGCGGTAGCCAAGGCAGCCGGTGTCGCAGAGACCGGTTTCCGGTTGATCAACAACTGTGGTGAAGAGGGCGGACAGACTGTTATGCATCTTCATTTTCATCTAATCGGCGGCCGAAAGCTCGGTGAGAAGCTGATCTGAATCTAATAGTTGACGATACTTGCTGTAAACCTGTATAAT
>JAAYFZ010000131.1 GCA_012727965.1 Clostridiaceae bacterium | reverse complement strand
TCGTTGCGTCAGCCAGTATCGCTGCCCACCATGTATTATAAATATGCATGCCTTTGAACATTATGAACATCGGGGTCAGAAGCACCGAAACCGGTAACATCTGCGTTACAAGGAAAAACAGAAGCATGCTTTTGCGACCCTTATATCTGTATTTCGCGATCGCATAAGAGGCCGGCACGGCCAGAAGTACAGCAATTAACACAGCTCCAGACGATATCAGAAGGCTGTTGCCGAAGGAATGGAACATGTTGAAATCGCCTGTCTCTAGCTGAGCGACATAAGATTTGGTATTTAGAATATGCGGATAAAATGTAGGAGGTATCTGAAATATTTCCTGTTCAGTCTTAAATGATGTAACAAGTATCCAAAAGAGCGGAAAAAGCAGAAAACATAGAATGATGATGGAAAGGAAAGAGAATAAGACATCTTTTTTCTTGCTTAAACTATTGCTGTTCATCGTTTCTCTTCTCCTTTCAGCGTGATTCTGAGGTATATGATGCCAACTGCCAGTAAAATCAAGAAGAGAACATTGGCAACAGCCGAGCCCTTACTGTACTGGAATAAATCGAAGGACAGCTTATACGAATATGTTGATAATAGATGTGTAGAATTTACCGGACCACCGCCAGTCATGACATAGACAAGATCATAAACCTTAAAAGTATAAATGAAGCCGAGGATCAGAACTGATTCCACGGTAGTACGAAGGAGCGGCAGCGTGATTTTTGTAAATTTCTTGAAGCCATTGGCGCCATCAATCGCTGCTGCCTCATACAATTCCTGCGGAATTGTAGTAAGCCCAGTAGCCAGAAGTATCGTATTGAATAGAATGCCTATCCAGATATTTGCTATGATTACTGCTATCATGGCTGTTTTCGGATTTGTCAGCCAGTCAATATTCTCAGAAATCAAGCCCAAACTGCGAAGCAGAAAATTGATGATGCCAACATCTGTAGCGAACATAAATTTGAACATAAGAGCCGTTACAGTCATCGGGATCATCCAGGGAATCATCAGCAATCCACGCACGGATTTTGAACTTCTGAAGCCTTTGTTGAAAAACACAGCCAGAGCAAAACCAATGATGAATTGAAATAGCAAACAGCTGACTGTAAACAGAAATGTATTCCATACTGCTTTTTTGAACACGGTATCGCCAAATAGTGTGATATAGTTCTCAAAACGAATAAACTCCTTGGTGCCGCGCGCCAAATTTCTAACCGTTACATTCTGTAAGCTCAGAATTATATTACTAAAAATTGGATAGCCCGCAAAAACCAGCATATAAATGAATGCCGGCAACGCATACAAGAGGCCGACATTGTCATAGCGAAAAAATCTTCTAACACTCTTCAATTGGAAAACCCTCCCTCTCAACTTGCTCTACATATCAATTCTAGGGCAATCACTCATATCGAAAAATGTGAGAAATCTTGAAAAAGAAGAAAAATCAAAAGTCAGTTATTTGTAGCTTCTACGATATTCATTTGGCAGCTGCCCTGTAATTTCGCGAAAAACCTTGCTGAAATATTTAGAATCAGAATAGCCGACACGTTCAGAAATCTCATACAGCTTAAGCTGAGTGCTGCAGAGCAGTTCTTTTGCCTTGTTGATCCGGCAGTTTTTCATGTAGGAGCTAAATGTAACTCCCATCTCCCTGTGAAAGAGTGTGCCCAAATATTCAGGTGTCATATTGAGCTTATAACCGATTTCCTCTAGAGTAATGCCAGAACGATAAAACTCATGTATTAAACTAGTAACCCTTTTTACAGTAAGATGAGTAATATTTGTATCAGCTTCCTCGCTGCAGATGGTGCCGAGCAGTAAATCAGAAGCCTGTACAAGCTCCTCCCGCATTTTAGCGTTCATAATCATTCCAAGCAGCTTCTGCTGTTCAAGATCTTTTTTCTCCATGCAACCCAACTCTTTTGCAATCCCAAGAATGCTCCAGAGGAAACGTACATATGACTCCTTGATTTCTCGGGGAACGTAGATCTTGCCATCGCGGAAATTATCGTGAAATTCATTTGCCAGCGCGCTGACAGCAGCCCAATCAGAGGCACAGACGGCTCCTTTTGCTTTGGCCTCAAGATCGATCGGGTAAATGCATGAACTGGTCTGAACATTTGTTATCTTCGGATACGATATTATTACTTCCTGATCAAGAGATATATTCCAATCCATATAGGGGTACAAAGTATCCAGTCCTGATTTGAGTTTTTCTATACCTTTGACTTCAATCCAGCCAACTGAAATTTTCTCAGGGGAATGCTTGAGCAGCTGATACTGAATCCAGCGCTCGACGTCTCCGGCATCTTCATAGTGATAAAGTGCAATGATCAGTGAATTCTTATAAACAGCCTCTACTACTGTATATGATAATCCCTTGTACATCGAAAGCGCCTGCTGGAAATAACGTTTTGTCTTCTCCCAGACATTCTCATGATCGGGGCCTAGATAACAGCAGACAATGGCAAAAGTCTGATCTCTTCCTATTTGATAGTTGTTTTGCAGATAATCTGCGACATTATCATCAATTTCTATACGACCACTGATTAGAGCATGAAAAATCTGCTCGATCGTACCGATCTGAGCTGGCTTCTCCTGTTTATCCTTCTCAACCTGCTGCTTAATATTTTCGATTGCCTGCGCGAAATCATTATAGGCGATTGGTTTAAGCAAATATTCGGTTATACCTAGCTTCATTGCTCTGCGGGCATAGTCAAATTCGGAATAAGCACTCAAGACGATCGCCTTGGAACCTATACCTTCATCACTCATTCGCGTAAGCATCTCGAGGCCATCCATGCGCGGCATACGAATATCTGTGATTATGAAATCAGGGCGCAGCTTCCTAACGAGGTTTAAACCTTCCTCGCCATTATCCGCCTCACCGACTATTTCCAGCTCCTGATCCAGCTTAGCCAGCAGCTTCTCAATACCCTCACGGATTCTGATTTCATCCTCAATAATTATAACCTTCACAGTTATACCTTCACCCTTTTGCCTGTCCATCATCAAACATCAATACAAGCAATTCCATATTCAAATTCTGCTTGTCAGAAATAGACATGTCAAGTGGGGAAAAGATCGAAATAGAGGGTTTATGTAAACAAATCACTCGCCAACAGCCATCTTCACAGCAGCTGCGGCATGTATCTGCGTCGTATCGAAAACCGGGATTACAGCGTCCTCCGGACTTATAAGCAGACCAATCTCCGTGCAGCCCAGAACAACTCCTTGTGCACCGGCAGCAGCCATCTTATCAATATGCAACAGCGGAACAGTAATTTTTGCCTGTACATCATCAGCTACCTTATGCATCGTATTAGTACATATAAGAATGAAGTCAGCTC
>JAAYFZ010000130.1 GCA_012727965.1 Clostridiaceae bacterium | reverse complement strand
GCAGCGCCAGGCTGACTATTGCCGGCGGTGGTCCTGAAGATTTCGATGAGCGCGGCTGCTGTGTGCCGAGGTCAGCCAGACTGAGAGCAGCGCTTGAGCCGATCAGAGATAATGTCGAAATAATCGGTCCGAAATCACAACAAGCGCTATCCAAACTGTATAAGGATAAAACAGCACTGATCGTGCCTTCCTTTTATGAGTCGTTCGGCATGGTGGCATCAGAAGCTCACGCGGCTGGCCTGCCGGTCATCGCGGCGCGTGTAGGCGGACTAAAAGATGTTGTTGTTGATAATGTGACGGGACTTCTGTTCCGTAACAAAAATGCTGCAGAACTAGCCGATTGTATGTATAAGCTGGCTTCTGATCGCGAGCTCAATGAGAGAATGGGACAAGCTGCGATAAGACGCGCATATGAAGTGTTTAACTGGGTACCGATCTCGGAACAGTTGGAGAAAATATATGAACAAGCTATCGAATAGATATTTTGCCAATATGCTGGCAACTGATCTTGATGGTACTTTGGTCGGTGATGACGATGCTTGTGAGTATCTGTTAAGCTGGATGAGTAGAGAACTCAGGCATTTTGGACTCGTCTATATAACCGGCAGGCATCTGGCTTCTGCGCACGAGCTGATCACTGAAAAATCGCTGACTTGGCCGGACTTATTGGTATCAGATGTTGGAACACAGATCCATATTGGACCGGATCTTGAACTCGATGAAATATGGCAACAGAAAATGAACGCCGATTGGCAGCCGACAAGAATTAAGCAGGTGGCAGAAACTATACATGGTCTGAGGCCTCAGGAACTGCCAATAGACTGCAGAGTATCTTTTTTTGCCGATGGCAGTGTTCCCGCTCAGCAGCTGAAAAACAGGCTGATCGAACAAGGTCTGAACTTCACTTATATCTTCAGCTCAGACCGGGATGTGGATATTCTGCCGGCCGGTGGAGGCAAGGGTGAGGCGCTGAAATATATCGCGGCAAATTATGCGGTTGAGGGGGCTGCTATACTTGCCGCTGGTGATTCGGGTAATGACAGCAGTATGTTGACTGCCGGCTTCCCTGGTGTGATCGTCGGCAATGCTCAGCCGGAGCTCCGTCAGCTGCCGGCTTCACATATGATCTATCGGGCAGATCGCTCGTATGCCGCTGGCATCCTGGAGGGTTGGCAGCATTTCTATGGGCAATAGCTCATGCAGTTAGTGAAAGGGTTTAGGGGTGCAAGAAAGAAGGGGAATCAATAAAACTGAGACCAATACGATAAAAAGCAAAAAAACACGCTATACATTTCGGCGGCATCAAGTAGTCTATACTCTGTTGCGGCCGCTTTTCAGACTGTTTTTAAAAATAAAATACAACTATAGAGCAGAAAAATTCTGCCCGGATAATGTATCCGGACCTTATTTCATACTTGCAAGTCATACAGGGGCACTCGATCCTTTTATGCTTGCTATGAGCTTTAAGGAGCCAATATATTTTGTAGCCAGTGATCATATTTTCAGATTATGCCTGGTCAGCAGTATCATACGCTGGCTGGTCGCACCGATACCGATCGTAAAATCTCAAATAGATCTGCAGGCCATGAGGCAGATCGTGAGCATCAGCCGCGAGGGTGGTACTGTCTGTCTCTTTCCTTCTGGCAACAGGTCTTTTTCCGGTCCTGAGCTGCCGATACCAGAGGCTACAGGCAAGCTGATCAGACATATGAAATGCAGCGTTCTTTTCTATCGTTTAGAAGGTGGCTACTTGACCTCTCCCCGTTGGGGCAGACATGATCGTCGCGGGCGGCTGAGCGGCCGGGTCGTAGGCTCTTTGTCAGCTGCTGAAGCAGCTGCAATGACACCAGACGAGCTAAACAAACTAGCAACTGGCCTTCTCGAGGCTGATCCATACCTAAACAACATCCCAGGAGAAGTCAATTTCCGCGGTCGCAGACTGGCAGAGCATCTGGAACGTGTATTGTTCGTCTGCCCTTCTTGCAAAAGCATAGCTTCACTGGAGTCCACCGGCAGCAATTTTGGCTGCAGCAATTGTGATTTCGCCGCTGAATATCTTGAGAACGGCTGGTTTAATGGTCTTAACAAGAACTCGAAGGAAATCATCAGTAAATTGCCGCATACATCTGCTTTTGACAGTTTTCAACGAGCCTGGTTTGCTGAACTTCTTATGGATCCTGTAAAAAAATCTCATTATTGCCATGATCCTGTTTTCTTAGATCTTAATGAGATTCTGATCAGGACATCAAGAGCAGAGCGTAATGAGCTTATTATTAATGGTACACTCCGCCTGTTCAGCGACCGTCTGGAGATAGAAGCTTCTGATAGCAGAAAAATGAGCTTTGCGATCTGTGATCTGGGGCGCCTGTCGGTGCATGGACCACAAGTTCTTCAGTTCTATGATTCCTGCAGCGATGCAGTATATGAGCTTAAGTCTGATAAACCGCGCTCTGCCTATAAATATCTTGTTGCAATTGATTTGCTTAAGAAGTACTGCAGTGAAACTAAGGAGGAAGTGGGATAATGGATTTTTCATCTGCGAATACTCAGCTCTGGTCGATCATCGTGCAGGGAGGTGCATTATCGCTCCTGCTTCTGTTTGGCAATCTACTGAGGCGCAAGGTGCCTCTATTTCGCAGAAGTCTATTGCCAACAGCTGTTATCGCTGGTTTTATCGGGCTGCTGCTGCGTCAAACCGGAATCATCAAGCTTGATATATTCTTCATGGAATCTGTCACCTATCATATGATCGCAATTGGCTTCATCGCGATTGGCTTGCGTATCCCCAAGCTAACCGCTGAAGAGAAGCAGAACAAAACTGTTATGCGCGACGGCACTAATACAGGGCTTCTGATCGTATCTAATTATCTGCTTCAAGGTGTAATCGGTCTGGTTATAATGCTTGTACTTTCCTATACGATCATGCCGGAAATATTTACCGCAGCCGGTCTGCTGCTACCGCTTAGCTTCGGTCAGGGTCCTGGACAAGCAAATAACATTGGAACATCCTATGAAGTCGGTTATGGTTTCAGCGGTGGCGCCAGCTTCGGACTGGCTTTGGCAACAATGGGTTTCCTCTGGGCCAGCATCGGCGGTATTATTTACATCAATTATCTTAAAAGAAAAAACAGATTTGCCAGCCATGGTGAAAACTATAAGGGACGTCAGATCCACCCACCTGTAGAAGAGCCTGACGAGATTCCGTTGTCAGAGGCTGTCGACCGCTTCACAATTCAAATGGCTCTGATCCTCGGAGTATATCTGGTCACTTACCTACTTTCTCATGGCTTGATCACACTGCTTGGCAGTTCGCCCGGTCTGGCAGGTCTACAGAAAACACTAGCACCTCTGATCTGGGGTTTCAATTTCCTGATAGGCTCATCACTTGCTTTGCTATTACGCGGCAGCTTCAGCTTCCTGCGCCGCAAGAAAATCATGACACATCAATATCCGAGCAATTATTTGCTCAACAGGATTGCCGGCTTCGCTTTTGATTTCATGATCGTGGCCGCGATCTGCGCAATCAAGATCGAAGCTCTTAGCGGTCTCTGGGTACCATTTATTTTACTTAGCCTCGTAGGAGGTGCTTTCACTCTGTTTTACAATATCAAGATGGCAAAAATTGTCTATCCTGACTATGAAATCGAAGGGCTTCTATCGATATTCGGCATGATGACCGGGACAGTCAGCACAGGTATTTTGTTGCTGCGTGAAGCGGATCCGCATTTTCGCACGCCTGCATCACTAAACCTGGTTACAGGCAG
>JAAYFZ010000129.1 GCA_012727965.1 Clostridiaceae bacterium | reverse complement strand
GGATCGTGATTACTTAAATATTCGACACGTTCCTGTCGCTTAACGATATCTGAGATATCAATAACCATAACAAGATGGCAGGGAGTATCAGCATGTCTATAGGGCGTTACTGTATTTCGTACCCAAACGGTCTGACCATCAGGCCTGAAATACCTTTTGCGTACACTGTAATTTTTCACCTTGCCGCCTAGAAGTTGGTTCATCATTTTATGGTCCTGTGATATATCCTCAGGCAAAGTAATATCCTGCCAGCAAATCTTCAGCATTTCCTCTTGTGATCTGCCAGTTATATTACATAGTTCCGGATTCACCTCAATATAATTGCCTGTAATGGAATCAATCAGTGCAATACCAATAGGTGCGTCATTAAATACTGATAAGTATCTTTCTTTGCTGGCTATGAGTTCTCGCTCAATAGCCTTCTGTTTAGTAATAATCTCAGTAAAAACAATCATACCACCGATAGTATTATTTGTTGCAAACCAAGGGCGACATTCCCACCGTGTAATTTCCTTCGTTCCATCTTCCCTGACGAAGATATCTTCATCCGCACCTACTACTTCGCCCTGCAGACAGCTCTCGTGAGCATCGCGCAAAACCTGCGGCATATCGGGAAATACTTCATAATGATGCTTGCCTATTATGTTTTGGCCTTCAAGACCATAAATCTCAAGGTATTTCTTGCTCACATAAATATAACGCAGATCTCTATCATGGACTGCAACCGATCCGCGCATATGTTCTACTATATATTTAAGCAAATCATTTACTTGATTGAATTTCTGCTCGAAGCTCTCATGAACCTTTTCAGAGCCAGAAAATTTCTCATCGTCTCTTATTGACTCCACGCACATTTCCTCCGTGGATATTCATATTGTTCAGCAGCCATCAGGAAACATTGACTATATCTCCAAAACCGCCGCAGGCAACAGTATGTTTACATTCTAATTGATTCTGACAGGTTTGTCATTCCATATCATGACCGCCGATCAGCCGATCCTTCCGGGCAAGAAAATCAGTTCGATAATCTCTGGCAGAACAGCCCTGATATTTGTAAAAAGCCTTATAGAAACTCTGACGGTTGTTGAACCCACAGCTAAATGCTATGTCAACTATTGGCATATCAGTGTTCTCAAGATACTTTATCGCTTTTTCAATACGCAGCCGGTTCATATATGTATGAAGAGTTGTATCAAGATATGATTTGCTAAGCCTATGCAGATAGGCTTGACTGATACCTAGTTCTGAGCTGATTTGACCGATATCTATGTCTGTATCATATAGTCGGTCGATCATCGCCAGCGCTCTGCGTACATAGATCTCGCCAGCATCGCTCTTGTCTCGGGAACCGCTCCTTGCAACCAGAAGTATGATGATTTTGAGGATATTGTCAATGATATCACTATTTATACCGGCTCCAATCTCAACACTACCGTTTTTATATGGCGACAATTCATTCATCAGGAAACCAAAAAGGTTCTCGATCCTGCCGGCAGCGTCCTGAATAACTATATGACTACGTTTTATATCGAGAAATTTTCGCAGTTCCTGGCTCGATTGAACAAGCCCCTGGAGCGAATCCTGCCTCTGACTGTCATTTTTGCGGAAAGCAAATTCAACATTATATATTCTGCAATCATCAGATATCTGGAGCCGATGCCGCACGCCACCATTTAGGAAAATCAGATCATTGCGTTTAAGGATATAGGCTGAAATCTGTTCATGTGAATTATCAACTGCAGATTGACGCTCATCAACATAGAGATGCGCACGACCACGCGCCACATACATGATTTCGACTTGTGAATGGGCATGTAGAGCCATATCGAAATAATCAAGTTTTCTGGCATAAAAGGCAGAAATACTTGCAGAATAGAATCCTTGCCAGAGCTCATCCTGGTAAAAGTCACCCGAAATCATCAAATCACCTTCCTTGCAGAAAATCATATCACAATAGTTTACGTTTTTAGTGAAATTAATCAGCTTAATTGTCACATTTTCAATCAAAAGCACCTACAATGATGCCATCATACCATGTGGAGGTAAAACAAAATGAAAGTAGCATTTATTGGCGCCGGCGGCGTCGGTTTCACAAGGACTCTTCTTACTGATCTGCTATGTGTGCCTGAATTTCAGGACATGGAAGTAGCTTTTACCGATATTGATCAAAATAATCTCGATATGGTAACCGCTCTCTGTCAACGGGATATCGATAGTAATGGCCTAAGTATAAAAATTAAGGCAACGCTAAACAGACGCGAGGCTTTTGCCGATGCCGACTATGTCATAAATGCTGTCAGAATTGGTGGTCTGGAGGCATTCAGTCTGGATGTTGAAATTCCTCTGCGTTATGGAATAGATCAATGTGTCGGCGATACTCTATGCGCAGGCGGCATTATGTATGGCCAACGGGGTATACCGGCTATTCTTGATTTCTGCCGTGACATCAGAGAGGTTTCCAAACCTGGCTGCATCATGCTTAATTACGCTAATCCCAACGCTATGATCACATGGGCCTGTAATAAATTTGGTGGTGTGAAAACAATTGGACTCTGTCACGGTGTACAGGGCGGCCACAACCAGATAGCAGAGGCACTCGGATATAAGAAGGATGATGTCGACATAATCTGCGCCGGCATCAATCATCAGACCTGGTATATCAAGGTCAGTCATCAAGGCGAGGATCTGCTGGACAAAATCTTACCGGCCTACGAAGCAGATGAGAAGCTAAGTGAGACAGAAAAGGTCAGGATCGATATGCTCAAGCGATTTGGTTATTATTCAACCGAATCAAATGGACATCTCTCCGAATATGTTCCCTGGTACAGAAAGAGACTCGACGAGATCAAAAACTGGATCAGTCTTGATACCTGGATAAATGGCGAGACCGGAGGTTATCTGAGAATCTGCACAGAAAGCCGCAACTGGTTTGAGACAGATTTCCCCAACTGGATGAAGGAAGAACCTAAAAAATATGAAGCTGAATCTCGAAGTCAGGAACATGGTTCTTATATCATAGAGGGACTGGAAACAGGGCGCACCTATCGTGGACATTTCAATGTCATTAACGATGGCTGTATTACAAATCTTCCTGATGAATGTGTTGTTGAAGTCCCCGGTTATGTAGACTATAACGGCATAAGTATTCCCAAGGTCGGTGACCTGCCACTTGGTTGTGCCGCTGTTTGCAGCAGCTCGGTCTGGGTTCAGAAGCTGGCAGTGGAAGCCGCTGTCGCTGGTGATGTCGCCCTGCTCAAGCAGGCAATGATGATGGATTCGCTTGTAGGCGCCGTCTGTGATCCGAATGAGATCTGGCAGATGACTGACGAAATGCTTATAGCCGGGAAGCAGTGGCTGCCACAGTACGCGGAGGAGATCAAACTGGCAGAAGCCAGAATAGCCGAAGCCAAAAATAACGGAACCTATATTAATACGCGCGATGACTTCCATGGCAGTAACAGGCTCAAGACAAAAACTGTTGAAGAAATGGCTGCAGACCGTCAGTCTGCCAGCGACAGCGCCGGTAAGACTGACAAAGCCCACTAATTCATAGAAAAGGTAGCCACTACAACTTAACAGACCAAAAGATCGATCAGCTGATATTCAATAGACTTAGCTGATCGATCTTTTTATGTGTATTTCAAAAAAGGAGCAATACCCCGGACACTCAGTCTGAGCCGCTTCCTCTCTCCAGATAGTCCCTGATAAAAATCATAAAAACACTGGCAGACCAGGTGAAGCCGCAATCCCTAAGACCATGTCCATCGATGGCGCTATAGTTTTCGAAGAACCCAGAATCAACACACATATCGCAGTAGGCTTGTGCGTTGCGCAGCGCCTCTTCACTCCTGCCGCAGCGAATCAAAAGTTCAGATAGCAATAGGGCTGTAGGCGGCCAAACAGCACCGCGCCAATAACCGTCTTCTGCAAACTGTTTGCTATCGAGTGGTTCAGATGCAAACCCGTAGGGAGTGAAGTATTTACCGTCAGCTAGAAGTTTGTCGAGTAAGCTGTTTCTTATAAGCTCAGGAATGTCATCGCCTAGAAGCAGCGGTAAAAAAAGAATCAGCGATTCTGATTGCACCGGCCAGGAATCTGATCCCGTTACTCTTATTGCCTGAAAACCATTATCTGTGAGCAGTAAATTCAACAGAGCAGATTGCAGCTGTTGGCTAATATATCTCCATCTGGCCTGATCCTCCGGCAGCTCCAACACTTCTGCTTCTCGTGCTAAAAAATCCATCTGCAGGATCAGCCATGTGCTGAGGTCAGGGGATTTTGCTGGCAGACCATCCTTGAAGACTGTACCATTATCCCAGCCTGATTCATTGCCATGATGATACCTTGGCAACCCATCATCTGAGGTCCTGTAAGTAAGCCACCAATTTGTAAATTCTGCTGCTGATTTATAGAGCAGTTCTCTGGTATCTCTACTCAGAGGAGACAGCCGGTACATTTTGTCCAGGAAGAATCCCTGAACAGGAGGTTTGACAAATGATCTGACTTCTCTTCTTGCGTGGAACGCATCAGGATAGGCGCCAAATTCATCCTGCATGGCTGTCAT
>JAAYFZ010000016.1 GCA_012727965.1 Clostridiaceae bacterium | reverse complement strand
TTAGAGACAATATCATCAGCACCTGCAGACTCAGCAGTCACACCACCTGTTTGCTCTTCGTCATATTCCGGATACACATTGCGCTGCGCAGCCAGATAGAGATAATTATTGGAAGAATATACAATTCCCGATGAACCAAGTACTGCTAAACTCTTGATATCAGCTGTCAGATTATCCGTATCGATAGTACTGATAACTGCCTGATTCTGGTGATCCCCAGCAGGAACTGCCATGATTTGATCAGCTGGCAGTAGTTTGTAGCTCTCTGCAGAACCATCCTGACTGACCGAAGGCAGCAGATCAGCCTCTGCATAAGCGCCATCATCTATTCTCTGATACAAGCCGTAGCTGTATTTCTGACTGACTACATATACACTGCCGTTGATTCGCCTTGAACTCACATAGCTGCCATCCTGTGAGAAACTGCGCTTCAGAGCAGGAGCGCCGGGATCATTGATATCATAAACATATACTCCGGCAAAATCCCTATTGGCAATGATCGGAGATATTCTCATATCCGGAGCAATTAAATCATCTGAAGCATTGCCATTATCCGAAGCAGGCTCAGTCATTGATTCTTCAGCCTTCTCATCTGTCTGCGGTCCGCTATAGTAACTATAGCTGAAACCTTGAGTAAGCACCGTCAAGAGGCCTCTCTCGGTATCAAGATATACCTCCACCGGATATTCACCGCTGGCACCTTCAGCAGTTTCTAAATGAGCCTGCCATTCAAGAACTGATGCCTGTTTCATATTTAGCGGATCTCTTATATCCATGATCACGATCCGATTATTGGCCATAACGTAGAGATAACTGCCATCGGTTTTTATGATATCAGCCTCATCAACACCGGCTGTCTGAATATTCGTACCACTATAGCTATCTTCAGAATCGCCAGCATCCTGTGCGGATGACTCCATATTTGTTTCTGCAAAAGTCTCTCTGGTCGCACCATCCGCTGCGAAACCATAATAGTCCTGCTTGCTGCCCTCACTGTTTTTAAGTAGCTTAAGCAGTGCTTCATGGCTATCTGCATGTAGCAGCTGATCAACTTCGTCCTTATGTTCAGAAGGTTTCTTGACTTCTTTTTCAACTGAACTGCAGCCAGATAATATCATGGCAAAAGTCAATAGGCCGGCAATTAATATTTGAGCTTTACTTAGCAGTTTCATAATCATACCTCCTTCACTCTTGACTCTTTGACGACATGACGATATAAAAAGTTCCGCTTGTAGAAAAAACGGCCTTGCGGCCGTTTCTGCTATACTTTCAGTTCATCTGAAATATTCAGATTATTTTTTTCTTGTTCCAGAAGCGGCCGGATCAACTCTTCCAGAAATTCGCTGACCTGCTCAGGAGATCTGCCAACATAAGCAGAAGGATCAAGCATCTGGTCAAGCTCATCTAATTTCAGGTTGAAGGCCGGATCGGCGGCTATGCGCTCAAGCAGATCATTGTCCAGACCTTCCTGCTTCACTCTAGCACCGGCTGCCATACTGTGCTGCCTGATACGTTCATGAAGCTCCTGACGATCTCCTCCTGCCTTAGTCGCTGCCATCATAATATTCTCTGTTGCCATGAAGGGCAGCTCAGCCCTAATGCGTTTTTCTATAACACGCGGATACACAACCATACCACCGGCAATATTCAAGTAAATTGTCAGTATGGCATCAGTAGCCAAAAAAGCTTCCGGCACTGATATACGCTTATTGGCCGAATCATCAAGTGTCCGCTCAAACCACTGGGCTGAGCTGGTCATAGCTGCATTTTGCGCATCTGCTATAACATAACGGGCCAGCGACGCAATACGCTCACTGCGCATTGGGTTGCGTTTATAGGCCATCGCTGATGATCCGATCTGCCCCGACTCAAATGGTTCTTCGACCTCTTTGAGATGCTGCAGCAATCTCATGTCATTACTGAATTTCGCTGCAGATTGAGCTATGCCTGCAAGAACATTCAAAACTCTTGAATCAATTTTACGTGAATAGGTCTGGCCAGAAACAGCATAAACGCCACTAAAACCTAATTTATCAGCGATTAGCTGATCAAGTTTTTTGACCTTTTCATGATTATTATCAAACAGGCTGAGAAAACTGGCCTGAGTTCCGGTCGTTCCCTTGCTGCCAAGCAGCTTAAGTCCATCCCGGACATGATCCAGATCCTCAAGATCAAGCAACAGCTCCTGCATCCAGAGAGTTGCACGCTTACCGACTGTGACCAGCTGTGCTGGCTGAAAATGTGTAAATCCAAGTGTAGGCAAACTCTTATATTTATCCGCAAAATCTGCCAGGCGCGCAATTACAGCAATCAGCTGATTGCGAATCATATCCAGACCCTCTGACATCAAGATCAGATCGGTGTTATCACCAACATAACAAGAAGTAGCACCTAAATGGATAATTCCTTTGGCCTGTGGACATTGCTCCCCATAGGCATGAACATGTGCCATGACATCATGCCTTACGAGCGCCTCTTCACGAGCGGCCACATCATAATTTATATTATCCTGATTAGTTTTTAGCTCATCGATCTGCTCCTGTGATATCGGCAGACCAAGTTCTTTTTCTGCTTCGGCAAGTGCGATCCAGAGTTTGCGCCATGTACGAAATTTTCTATCAGGAGAAAACAACTCCTGCATCTGGCTACTGGCATAGCGGCTGTTCAGAGGACTCTCATAGCGATCTTTCATAAGTGCGACAGCATGAAATCCCACGTATTCCACATCATGCTGTCTGCCTCCCTTCGGTTTATCATATTCAACAGGGGTATTATATCACTAATATTATTGTTTTAACTTACGGAGAGTTGCCAGCATAACACAGTCACAGAAGACTTCTATAGCCAGTTTAAGTTCATCCAGAGGCGGGAAAGAAGGCGCTAGCCTGATATTGCTATTGTCAGGATCCTTGCCATAAGGATAAGTATTGCCAGCGGGCGTAAGTGCTACACCACATTCATTAGCTAAACGAACAACCTCAGACGCAGTACCTTTGCTGACAAAAACACTGATAAAATAACCTCCTTCCGGCCTGGTCCAATGGCATTCCGGACAGTCAGCCAGGTTCTTTTCAAGCAGATCAAGAACCAATACGAACTTAGGTCTCAAAATATCAGCATGCTTTGCCATCAGTTGATTGACACCTTCGGCATTTTTAAGAAATCTTACATGACGAAGCTGATTCAGCTTATCAGGTCCGATCGTCTGCGCACTCATATGTTTCCTGATCCAGTTAAGGTTATCAGTACTTGCAGCTATACAGGCCATTCCGCCACCGGCAAAAGTAATCTTGGAGGTTGACGCGAACTCAAAAATTCTATTCTCATTGCCATATTCAGCACAAAGAGAAATCATTTCCGGGATCTTATTTTCATGCTCAGGGAAAAGATAATGGACATTATAAGCATTGTCCAGAAAAATCCGAAAATCTGCGGCAGCAGTCTTCATCGAAGCAAGACGACGACAGACTGCTTCTGAATAGATTATGCCATCTGGATTGCTGTAAACAGGCACTGACCACATTCCCTTTATCATAGGATCTGCGGCTACCATTTTTTCAACTTCATCCATATCCGGTCCCTCTGCAGTCATAGCAACCGGTATCATCTCAATTCCAAGAGACTGTGTAACGAAAAAATGTCGGTCATAGCCAGGTGATGGACAGATAAACTTAACCTGCCCCTGTGCAGACCATGATTTATCAGAGCCGGGCAGAGCAAAGAGCAAAGCCCTGAGAACATTATCATACATAAGGTTGAGACTGGAATTGCCGGCGGCCATAATATTTTCAGCTGGAACCTCAAGCAGCTCAGCGAACAGACGCCTGGCTTCCGGAATACCATCAAGTCCGCCGTAATTACGACAGTCAGTCCCATCTTCAGCTAAATAATCATCAGCGGCAAGACAAGTGTTGAGCTCTGCTGAAAGATCAAGCTGTTCACTGCATGGTTTGCCTCTGGTCATATTGAGATTCAAACCCATGGACTTATATTCTTCAAACTTAGCTTCGAGTTTCTGAAGCTCAGCTTCGACATTCTTCATTTGTAGAGCCTTATTTGACGGCATTGTTTATCCCCCTTGCATTTCAACCATAAGATTGTATACATTATAGAGGAAAGATATCATATGCACAAGAATAAATCAACCTGAATTATCCAGCATTTTACAGGCTTTCTACTGTCACAATGTCGTAATCAATAATCTGTCCACTACTGTCCATATAAACAGCAGCTGCAAGAATTGATATAAATCTATTCATAATGCGATTGTTTTGAAGATAAATTTTGATGCTATTGCGAATTTTTCTTATCTTAGCCCTGCTTATGGATTCCAGCGGACTTCCAAACCTGCTATCAGCCTGCCTGGCTCTTACCTCTACGAATAGAAGCTTGCTGCCATAGCTTGCGATAATATCAATTTCACCGAATTTACCAGCCGAATAATTTCGTTCAACGATCTGACAGCCTCTTTCGATCATTTTACGGCAAATATAACTCTCAGCATCATGTCCTCTTCTTTTTCTTTCCTGATCATCGATCGTCACGGCGCTTTTCCTCAAGATTTTTCAGGAAGCTCAAACGATGGATAGGTGTCAATCCGTATTCAAGCAGAGCTGTATAATGTTGCTGTGTACCATATCCCTTATGTGCTGCGAAGCCATACTGAGGATAATCCTGGTCATACTTAAGCATCATGCGGTCCCGGGTTACTTTTGCCAAAATAGATGCAGCAGCAATCGAAACTGACCTGGCGTCGCCTTTTACCAGTGACAGAGCGGGCTGATTTAGCTGTTCAAGCTTGATTGCGTCAAGCAGTAAATAATCGGCTGCCGGCTCCAGACTGTTTACAGCCTCTGTCATTGCCTTCTTGGTCGCCTGCAGGATATTTATACTATCTATTTCATCCGGATAAGACATGCAAACAGCATAGGCCAGTGAGTTTTTGATTATTTCTTCGTAGAGCTGATCACGTCTGGCGGCAGATAATTTCTTGGAGTCGTTCAGTCCATAGATCGGTTTTGAAGGATCAAGTATGCAGGCAGCTGCAGCCACTGGACCAGCCAGAGGGCCTCTGCCAGCTTCATCTACACCAGCAATCATCAGGTAGCCCTGCTCCAGAGCCTGCTGTTCAAATTCGAGCATTTGTTGATATCTAAGAATCTCCTGTTCTCTTCGCTTCACAAAATTCTCCTTATTATGGTCGCTCTAACGTAATACGTCCAATTCTGCCAGATCTTAGATCATCAAGAAAGAGCTTGGAAAATCTGGTCAGATCAGCTCTGCCCCCAGAGAGAAGACAGCCTCGTTTACGCGCAGCGTCTTCAAGTAGCTGATCAAGAGGCAGTAGTTCATCGAATTCATCATTTATTGTCTCAAGCTTGTATCTATCTTTGATCAACTGCGGATAATCACGGACCAAGCCAAGGAAACAGAGCCCTGCGACTTCTTCTATCGGTAGTATCTCATCCTTGATCGCACCAGTAGCGGCCAGATTTATTTTGAATCTGTTTTCACCAAGACGCGGCCAGAGTACACCTGGAGTGTCTAGGAGTTCCAGTTCCGAACCTGAACGGCTCCAGCTGATATGACGGGTCACGCCAGGACGGTCACCGACTATCGCAGCCTTGCGGCCGCTCAGACTGTTGATCAGCGTTGATTTGCCGGTATTCGGGATGCCCACGACCATGACACGGATCGGCCTGATCAGGCGACCTTTCTCTTTTGCCTTATCTATTTTATGCTGATTCATAGAAATGATCATGCGGCGCAGAGGTTCGAGGCTGCGACGGTTGATACTCTCACAGGCGATTGCTTCAAGATTTTTTTCCTGGTAGTGATCAAGCCATTTTGCGGTAGACTGAGGATCAGCCAGATCTGCTTTGCTCAGGACCAGGATACGTGGTTTTTGTCCGAGCAGATTATCGAGCTCAGGATTTCTGCTGCTCTCGGGAATTCTCGCATCACAGGTCTCGATGACCATGTCAACAAGCTTCAGCTGATCCTTCATCAGACGTAGAGTCTTAGCCATATGTCCTGGGAACCAGTTGATATTTGTTTTATTTTCAGCCATTATATTTCACTTCCTTATTGGTTTGCTATCGATGCTTAAGACGCGTGCTTCTATATAATAGCATAACAAAAGGGACCCGTTTCCGGATCCCTTATGCAAAAATCAATTTTACTTCCTGTTCGGCAGCTTCTCTTTGACCTTGGCTGCTTTACCTACCCTATCGCGCAGATAATAGAGTTTTGCTCTTCTTACTCTACCCTTACGTACGATCTCGATTTTATCGATCTTGGGTGAATGGACTGGCAGGATACGTTCTACACCGACACCATATGAAATTCTTCTTACAGTGATGGTTTCGGACAGACCGCCGCCTTTACGGGCGATGACCGTACCTTCAAAAACCTGAATACGCTCACGGGTGCCTTCTTTGATTTTCAGGTGAACCTTGACAAAATCACCAATGCTCACTTCAGGATAGCCGCTCTTAAGCTGCCCCTGTTCTACTGCTTTTACTAAGTCCATATTGCGTTCCTCCTCTCTTCCAAGGACGTTCATGCACGCAATTGCAGCGGACCGTCCGTATTCAAACATCGGAATTATACCAGAGCGCGGCGGTTAAGGCAAGCAAATATGCTTCAATTGTCTTAAACAACCTGAACTTGACAGATTATGCTGTCAAACGCTCATATTCCTAAAATTATTTCCTGCTTTTGTCCTCTTGCAGTATTACGATCAGATCTTCCCAATCCTCAATCTTAAGGTCTGAGCTTCTGAGCAAATCAGGCCTCTTGTCCAGAGTTTCCATGAGCGATCTCAGATACTGCCACCGCTCAATTCTGGCCTGATGTCCTGACAATAATATTTCCGGGACTTCGCGTCCCTGCCACTCTGACGGCCTTGTATAATGAGGCTGCTCTAGCAGCCCACTCATATGAGACTCATTCATATAAGCTTCTTCAGCTGGCAATACACCTGGCAGGAGCCTTGCGGCTGCATCTATGACTACACAGGCAGCAAGCTCGCCACCCGTCAGGACAAAATCACCTAATGAGATCTCCTCATCAACGATCTGATCCAGGACTCTCTGGTCTATGCCCTCATAATGACCACAAAGCAGAATAACATGATCCTGCTTGGCAATTCTTGCTGCAGCTTCCTGATCGAAACGTCGTCCTTTTGGAGACAGATAGATCGTTCTTGCTCTTTTAACGCTGCTATCTGCCGCTTGTTCGAATTCCGTATCTGCATGTACTGAAGAATAACATTTCACAGCATCAAGCCAGGATTGATATACAGGTTCTGCCATCAGCAGCATGCCCTTGCCGCCGCCGAAAACATAATCATCTACCTTACCATAGCTGTTTACTGCATGATCCCTGATCTGAATTGTCTCCAGCTCAAACAAGCCCTTCTCCAGAGCCTTGCCTGTTATGCTGGTCTCCAGAGTGTTTCTGATCATTTCAGGGAACAAGGTAAGAACCGAAAACCTCATGTTCATTCTCCCTGGCGATAGATCTCGTATAATCCATCAGGCAGCTTAACATCTATTCTCGCAGCTTCGATATCGACCTTTTTAACAATAGTTTTCAGCACAGGTATGAGAATATCAGGCTTAGACTTATCTCTAACCAGATAGACATCATGGGCTGACTGTTGAATTACATCAACAAGTTTACCAAGATAACCATATTCCTCAGCATAGATCTCACTGCCGATCAAGTCACAAATAAACCAGGTATCAGCAGGCAATGCGACAGCATGCTCTCTGTCAACACTGACCAAACGTCCACGCAGAACAGCTGCCTGTTCACGATCTTCACAATCCTTCAATTTGAGCAGCACCTGATTGTTAAGAAACCGGACACCCTCACATACGGCAGGCATCCGGTCCTTTTCATCCTCAGTGACAATGAAACAATCCTTCAATTGCTTGAAGCGATTGATATCATCAGTCATTGGCTGCACCTTGACTTCACCGTGAAGACCATGAGGAGCGCCTATTCTGCCGATATGCAAAATATCCCTCATCTTCATCGCCTCGATCAACCGATTATGTCAACGATCACACGTTTGCCGGTTAGAGTCGCTTTGGCCTTCATGATCGATCGAATAGCCTGAGCCCGTCTGCCCTGCTTGCCAATAACTTTTCCCATATCTTCAGGTGCTACCTGCAGTTCAAGCACGATAGTATAACCCTGGTCGATCTGGTTGATAGAGATAGCATCAGGATCGCTCACCAGAGGGCGAACGATTGTACTGAGCAGTTCCTTCATAAGATTACCTCCTGTTAGGACAGGATACCGGTTTTCTTAAGCAGAGACTTAACGGTATCTGTCGGCTGTGCGCCATTTGCCAGCCATTTACGAGCTGACTCTTCATTGATCGTGACTGCCGATGGTTCTACCAGCGGATTGTAAGTGCCGATCTCCTCGATGAAGCGGCCATCACGCGGTGAGCGTGAATCAGCAACAACTATACGATAGAAAGGGGCCTTCTTAGCGCCGATGCGCTTGAGACGAATTTTAACTGCCATAATAACATTCCTCCATAATTATGATCTTGAAATATATATTTATCAAAGGTTAGAACCTGTTGTCCGCTTATCAGAACGGGAAGCCATTCTTGCCGAATCCCATACCGCCTCTGCCGCGTCCTTTTTTTCTGCCTTTGGATAAACCACCAAATTGTTTCATCATTTTCTGTGTCTGTTCAAATTGTTTGATCAGGCTATTTACATCCTGAACTGTTGTTCCTGAACCAGCAGCGATTCTGCGTCTGCGGCTGGCATTAAGAACGGATGGATTGCGTCTCTCCTTGATAGTCATCGAACGAATGATGGCCGCCGGTTTATCCATGGCCTTATCATCTACTTCATCAATCGGCAAATTCTTGGCACCCATGCCTGGAAGCATGCCCAGAATATCCTTGATCGAACCCATCTTGCTGACCTGCTCCATCTGCTCAAGCATATCCTCGAGTGTAAACTGATTATTACGAAGACGCTCATAGGCATCCTGAGCTTTTTTCTCATCTATATTCTGGCTGGCCTTCTCGATCAGGCTGAGTACATCACCCATGCCAAGTATCCTTGAAGCCATACGATCAGGATAAAATGTTTCGATATCTTCAACTTTTTCACCAACACAGATCAGCTTGATCGGCTTGCCTGTCATTCTTCTGATCGACAGGGCTGCACCGCCTCTGGCATCACCGTCCAGCTTAGTCATGATGAAGCCGTCAAGCCCGATTTCCTTATCGAAGGAGAGTGCGACATTCACAGCTTCCTGACCGATCATTGCATCGACTACCAACAGCTTCTCTGTAGGTTTGACTGTCTCGCCGATTTCTCTGAGCTCAGTCATCATTTCCTCATCGATAGTCATACGGCCAGCCGTATCAACGATTAATGTATCGCAGAGCATATATTTAGCCCGCTCTATTGCCTGAGACGCGATCTTCTTTGCGGATTTCTCTTCAGGTTTAATGAAACATTCAACACCGATCTGATTAGCCAAAACTTCGAGCTGTTTAGCAGCTGCCGGTCTATGGACATCAACTGATGTGACCATGGGCTTTTTCCCGGATTTTTTCAGCATCAGCGCTAATTTGGCAGCAGTCGTAGTTTTACCGGCACCTTGCAGACCATATAGCATCAAAACGGTAAAACCTGATGGAGATACAGCGATCTTGCCGCTGGTCTGACCCAGTATGTCTATCAATGACTCGTGAACGATCTTGACTACCTGCTGACCAGGTGTCAAACTCTCCATGACTTCAGCGCCCTTACTCTTCTCGGAAATCTCTCCAACCAGATCTTTCACTACCTGATAATGAACATCAGCCTCTAGCAGAGCCAGTCTGATCTCACGCATCATATCCTTGATGTCCTGCTCGGTAACACGCGATTTGCCGCGCATTCTCGCAGTTATGTCAGTAAGCTTATTTGCCAAGCCATCAAAAATCGGCATTGTTTCCTCCTGTATAAGTAAAAACTATCTTCCTATCAACTTCAAAGCATATCAGTCAGCTTACTGATGATTTCTCTGGCTGAATCAATATCATTTTCATCAAGCAGCTTGAGCGCACCGGAAGCAAGTTCCTTCTGGGCGATAAATCTCTGTACAAGCTTAAGCTTGCTCTCATAGCTGCCAAGATTATTTGTTCCCTGCTTGATCCTATCATGCACACCCTGTCGGCTGATACCAAGCTCTTCAGCAATTTCTGACAGAGTCATATCTTCCTGATAGTATAATTCCAGGACCTCTCTGGTTCTGTCTGTCAGAAGCTGACCATAAAAATCCAGCCACAGACAAACCTCTGTATGTTCAGGCTTAATATCAGGTTTCTGCATGAAATAGAGAATACTGCATCCCCCGTGATCTGTCAAGCTATTTTACTTGACAACAATTCATTATTCACAAAAAACTGGCAAAAGACGGGAACTCCAGGGATAAGACTGCCTCGTACTAATTATTCTTCAGGCAGCAGAGAACGGACAAAAGACTCAGGATCGAAGTCTATCAGGTCTTCAACGCCTTCACCTAGTCCAGCCAGGAACAGAGGAGTATGAGTTTCTTGTGATACTGCGATGGCAACGCCTCCCTTGGCATTGCCGTCCATTTTTGTGATGATAAGACCGCTTACCTGAGCGACCTCGCTGAAGACTTGTGCCTGAACGACAGCATTCTGACCGGTTGTAGCATCTATTACCAGCAAACTCTCAACCTTTGCTTCCGGAGCTTCTCTCTCAATTATTCTTCTGATTTTACCGAGCTCAGCCATCAGATTCTGCTTATTGTGAAGTCTGCCGGCAGTATCAAGAATAAGCAAATCAGCCTTGCGAGCCTGTGCAGCTTTGATCGCATCGAAAACCACGGCAGCAGGATCTGAGCCTTCATCATGAGATATGATCGGCGTATTTGTTCTGTCACCCCAGATTTTTAGCTGATCGATCGCAGCAGCACGGAAAGTATCAGCCGCACCCATGATAGTTTTGAATCCTTGTTGCCCATAACGACTGCAGAGCTTGCCAGCTGTAGTTGTTTTGCCTGTGCCATTTACACCAACTAGTAAAATAATGTTCAGCTTTCCCTTCTGGAAATCAAGTCTACCTGGCTCACCGAGAATCTCAAGCATTCCTTCACTAAGAACTCTTAGTACTGTTGATCTGGATGCATCACCCGTTTTCTTAATATGACCGCGAATACGATCCATCAGAAGGACAGCGCTTTTTGCACCGATGTCTGCCTGAACAAGCAGCATTTCCAGTTCATCCAGCATATCCTCATCGAAAACGCCCATATTAGCAGCTATTCTATTAAAACCATCGGAAACAAAGTCCCTGGTCTTCTGTAAACCTTTTTTGAAGACATCAAATAATCCCATACTTATCTCCTATATTTCTATTTGCAGCGGAATTTCATCAGAGAGCTTCATCGAGAGTATTCGCGATATACCTCTCTCCTGCATCGTCACGCCATACAGTCTGTCAGCGGCTTCCATTGTACCCTTCCTATGAGTAACCAGGATAAACTGCGACGCTTCGGCGTAATTCCGGATATAATCTGTAAATCTACTGACATTGGCATCATCAAGAGCTGCCTCAACCTCATCCAAAACACAAAATGGCGTAGGTCTCAACTTGAGAATCGCAAAGAGCAGAGCAATCGCGGTCAAACAGCGTTCACCGCCGCTCAGCAGCGTTAGATTCTGTAGTCTTTTGCCAGGAGGCTGAGCCTTGATCTCAATACCACAAGCAAGTACATCATCTGTGTCCTCAAGATTAAGTTCAGCCATACCACCACCGAAGAGTTCACTGAAGACCCGGCGGAAATTCTCGTTTATGAGATGGAAGTGTGAAACAAACTGCTCCTTCATTGCATCTGTCAACTCATTTATGACAGCCGTCAGCTTGTATCTGGCCTGCTCAATATCATCACGCTGTTTGCTCATGAATTCGAAGCGCTCCTGCAGGGATGCATAGCTCTCGATCGCAGTCAGATTAACCGGACCAAGTGATTTGATCCTGTTCTTCAAACTGTTAATGCTCTTCTGAGCATCGCTCTGACTCTCGATCGGGTGACGCCACTTATCAGACTGGCTGATAGTTAGCTCATACTCCTCCCAGAGCCTGTTTTTCAGTTCATCCAACTGCAGTTCATAGCGCGAGACCTTGGACTCAGCCCTCGTTATTTCATTCTGGATTGAAGAAAGCCGGCCAGTTGCCAGTTCCAGTTGATCATAATAGCCGGATTGTCTGCCTTCGATTTCTTCGCGTTGACGCATTAGATTCTCTGCTTCACTACTAAGTGTTTTAACAAGTTTTTCATATTCACCGATCTGATTCTGCACCTCTGACTGCTTAAGCTTAAGCTCTTCTATTTCTGCTTCGCTTTTTTCATTGGCAGCCAGCTGTTTTTCGATCCTTGCTAAGTGCAAGTTCTTTTCCTGCTCGATCCTCTCGGACATTTCTTGCATTGACAGCAGCGATTCCTCAACTGAATTGAGAGAAACCTTGTAATCCGTTATTGCTTCTCGTATATCATCGCGTCTTAGCTGTTCTGCTTTGTTTGCTGTCTCTCTATTGCCGATATCGGTACGCAGACGCTCAATAACTTGCAGCTGCTGTTCAATTTCAACCTCAAGCGTCTTCTGCTGTTCATCGATTGAGCCATCCTGCTCACTTAACTGAGAAGCTTCTTGTTCCATGAGCGTACAACGGCCGGTTAGCCTCTCATATTCATCCTTATGCGATGTTATCTGAGCTTCGTCACGCACTCGCTGATGCGTTAGTTCTGTAACTCTCTGCTCATTATCTCTAGACGTGCGGCCAAGCAGCTTCAGTTTTTCATCAGCTTCTGACAGTGAACTTTCAGTCTGAGAAATTTTCTTATTAAGTTCCTCAATTAATTGTGTAAGACGCTTGATATCACGGCTTCGGCCAAGCAGACCGCTGCTGTTATGACGCTGATATCCTCCTGTCATTGAACCGCCGGGATTCATGACGTCACCTTCAAGCGTTACGAGTCTGGTTGAGTAGCGGCAGGCCCTGGCCATAGCTCTGGCATTATCAATATTATCGACAAAAACAACACGTCCCAGCAAAGAAACTGCAATTTCCTCAAGCTCAGCAGGCTTGTTGACGATATCACTGGCGATGCCAAGATAACCGGGCATAGAGGACAACTGCTTTTCGAGCGAATTGTCCAGGCGTCGCCCTCTGATTTGATCGATAGGTAAAAAGGTTGCTCTGCCGGCACGATTCTGTTTAAGCCAGCCAATGAGGGCAGCAGCTGTTTTATCATTATCTGTTACGATATTCTGAACAGCTGCACCAAGAGCGGTTTCTGCAGCCATCTCAAATTTTTCTTCAACCGTAATAAGTTCACCAAGAGTACCTCTGACACCCTTACCATATGCAGGATCAGATTGTGCCAGCTTCATGATGCTCTTAACTGATTCTTGATAACCCTCATGACTCTTTTCCATGTTTTCCAGAGTCTTGAGCTTATATTGAGCATTGCGTTGATCCTGTCTGTCAGATTCGAGCGAAGAAGTCAGCCGCTGGCATTCCTGTCTCTGATTTTCCAATTCTTTCTCGGTTTTTTCCTTGAGCTCGGAAGCTTCCTGCCATTGTTGGTTCAGCTCACTAAACTTGTCCTGAAGATCCTAAATTTGAAATTTCAGGCGATTTCTATCACTTGATAGTTCTGCAAGTTCAAGCTTAAGTGACCGTTTACGCTGACCAATCAAATCTCTCTGGCCTTTTAGTTGGCCAAGCTCACTTCTATTCTCATATATTGCTTCTAGCTTCTTATCAAGCTCATTCTTCCAGCTGACAATTTCATTTTCCTGGTTAGTGAGAGTCTGCTGAAGCTCTTTCATATCATTTTCAGCCTGCGATAATCTCTCACTATATATTTTCTTCTGCTTAATAAGTGTATCAAGCTTCTTCTGGCGGCCGCTGATATCATTTTCCAGAAGCTTCAGAGATTCACGTGATTCTTCTATTTGCTGCTGACCCTGACCGATACGTTCTCGAAGCTGAGATATACGTTCGCTGCTAAGAGCAGCTTCACCGGCAAGATCAGTCGCTTTCAGACTGGCATTATTAATTGACGTTCGTTGTTTTTCTAGATTCTCATCGAGTTCATGTAGCTCATCTATAGATTTTCTATTGTCTTCTCTCATTCCAGAGAGTACAGATTGTTGTTTTTCGAGCTCCTCTTCCAGTGATTTTTTCTCCTGCTCGCTTTCCATTCCGCGTGCAGCAAGCTTATCTGCCTGATCAAGTATAAAAGCGATCTCGATCTCCTTCAGCTCATCACGCAGATTCATATATTTTTTTGCGGCTGTTGCCTGCTCTGACAGAGGCTCCATCTGCTCAGACAATTCCTGAATGATGTCGTTTATTCTGAGAAGATTCTGATCGGTATTGAAGAGCTTCTTCTCAGCGTCTTCTTTTCTCGTCTTAAATTTGACAATGCCAGATGCTTCCTCGAAGATCTTCCTTCTGTCTTCTGATCTGTGACTGAGAATATCATCAACCTTTCCCTGGCCAACAATCGAATAACCATCACGTCCAAGTCCTGTATCCATAAATAGAGAAACTATATCCTTGAGTCGACAATGTGTCTTGTTGAGGAGATACTCACTCTCGCCAGAACGATAGAGCCTTCTGGTAACCTGAATCTCAGTGTACTCGTATGGCAGCTTCTGATCCTGATTATCTATGGTCATTGTTACTTCTGCGAAGCTCATAGCCTTACGTGACTGTGTACCGGTGAAGATAATGTCTTCCATTCTCGAACCACGCAGCGTCTTGACGCTTTGCTCGCCAAGCACCCAGCGAATAGCATCGGTAACATTAGATTTACCGCTGCCGTTCGGACCGACAATTGCTGTTACACCCTGATGAAATTCAATAACTGTCCTCTCGGGGAAGGACTTAAACCCTTGTATTTCCAGTGATTTTAAATGCATATATAATCAGTCTTCTGCCTTTCCGTCATCTTGCAGTTCATTCGTTTGCTGGCAGCCTTGTCTGTTGCAGCTTAAAATTTTAAGAGCTGATCTGGCAGCTTGCTGCTCAGCTTCTTTTTTGCTGCTTCCCTGCCCTGTAGCGATTCTGTTATCGTCGACTATTACAGCTGCGGTAAAAGTCCTGTTATGAACAGGCCCTTCCTCTGCGATGATCTCAAAGCGCATTGTACTGTTGCCCCTTGTAGACTGTACAAGTTCAAGCAGCTTGCTCTTATGATCATAAATCATTTCTCCCTTAAGCGCCTGCTCAAGCGAATCACTAAGCAAATCCAGAATCACTCTTGCGGCCTGCTCGAAACCACCATCCAGGAAGACAGCACCAAAAATAGCTTCCATAGCATTTGACAAATTCGAAGATTTATCATCTCCGCCTGTAGCTTCTTCACCTCTGCCCAGAAGCAAAACCTGTCCAAGATCAATATCTCTTGCGGCATCTGCCAGGGTGTTCTCACATACTACAAGGGCTCTGGTTTTAGTCATATGACCCTCAGAATAAGCCTCACCATTTCTAAACAGGACTTCACTGATAACGAGATCGAGTACGGCATCCCCCAGAAACTCAAGTCTCTCATTATCAGTCAGGCCCTGATGGCGATGTTCATAAGCATAAGTTGAGTGCGTGAGCGCCTCATCCAGCTTCTGAATATCTTTGAAATCATAATTGATCAGCTTGCCAAACTGCATCAGCTGATTTCTTCTCTCTGAACTGTTTGCGGCATCAATTGTTAACATAAATCAGACCTCCTTGATAAAACTATGACCGGATAAGATCTTATCCGGTCTCGTTTTATTTACAATACTATTGAATTATAGCAGATATTTGCTCCTGTCAGGCATTTGCCTTGATAAAACGCACAGCATCTCCAACTGTTTTAATTCTCTCTGCTTCTTCATCAGGGATAGAAACATCGAATTCCTGCTCCATTGCCATAACCAGCTCAACAATATCAAGTGAATCGGCATTAAGATCATCAATGAAGTTTGCATCCATAGTAACCGCGTCGGCTTCTACACCAAGCTGTTCTACCAGAATGTTCTGGACATTTTCAAAAATAGTATCTGTTGACATTAATTGTACCTCCTGCATCGTGGGAAAATTGCATTTATTTATCTTTAATAAAAGACATAACATAGTTTTATTTGATTATCAAGGAATTGTCAAGAGAAAGCCTGTCAACATTATATGAACAGCATAATCCTCTCTTGCGGCCTTTGTTGTTCAGGTCTTAAGGAATGAGAGATTCTTCTTGAGATAATCCCAACCAGAAACCAGTGTCATCACAACTGCTATGAGGACAGCTATATTGCCGATCCAAGTTATAGCTGTTGCTGCATTGTTTACAGATCCTAATAGCTTGATCAATATTGGCTCAGACATCAGCCAGATAATGGCGATCATCTGAGTAACAGTTTTGGCTTTGCCAATGTTGCTGGCGGCTATGACTATACCATGATCCGATGCCAATAGTCTTATGCCTGTTACCATAAACTCTCTGAGAATGATGATAATAGTTACAACTGCATGAACCCTGCCAGTCTGTACAAGCGCGATTAACACTGATATCACAAGCATTTTGTCTGCAATTGGATCAAGAAATTTTCCAAGATTGGTTACAATATTTCTGCTTCGGGCAATTTTCCCATCCAGCATATCCGTCAAGGATGCCAAAGAAAAAAGGATCATGGCGACAAACATGCCCCAATCAGCAATAAATATATTCCACCCGGCAAATGTTTCCTTCATAAAAGGAATCGGCAACATAAACAACAACACAAAAGGAATCATGATCATTCTAAGAATTGTGAGCTTATTAGGTAAATTCATTCTACAGTCTCTCCAGTCAATTCATATTCGCCGGCATCCAGTATCCTGACTAAACAGGTCTGTCCGACTGTAATATCTTCACGGCCTGCTGCTACTAAGATAACCGGATCTACTTCCGGCGCCTCTCCATAACTGCGGCCTATGTAGAATATACCATCTTCATGGATTGTTTCAAGTGTTACAGGTATTATCTTACCAATTCTCTCTCTATTCTTCTCAAGAGATATGCCCTGCTGCAGCTCCATAACACGTGACAGTCTAGCCTCAGCAACGTTTTTCCGGACTCGAGGACGCCATTCATAAGCGGGTGTCCCCTCTTCTGCTGAAAAAACGAAACAGCCGAGTCTATCAAATCTAAGTTCCTTCAGAGCTGAAATCAGAATTTTAAAATCCTCCGCAACTTCTCCAGGGAATCCTACCATAACAGTACTTCGTAAAATAATGTCAGGCATAGCCTGCCTCAATGAAAATACAGTCTGTCTGATTCTTGCCAGATCATCATGCCTGTTCATCTTCTTCAGTATCTTGTCTGAAGCATGTTGGATCGGCAAGTCAAGATAGCGAGCAATTTTGGGTTCATTTTTCATTAGGTCTA
Organism: Clostridiaceae bacterium; assembly: GCA_012727965.1. Lineage (GTDB taxonomy): Bacteria > Bacillota > Clostridia > Saccharofermentanales > UBA5734 > JAAYFZ01. The sequence continues at coordinate 45,465 of JAAYFZ010000016.1, read as the reverse complement.
TTAACTCTTCTGTTATGCCGTCCGCATAGACATAAAGTATTCTTATCATCCTAACAAGAGGCAGACGGCAGAGATCTCTGAGTAATTCTGTCAGTGCTCTCCTGCCGTATAGATCTAGACCATATCTAGTTGTATCCTGAGCTATAAGAACCAGCTCCTCATAACCAGCTTCACTAAGATGCCTGGATTCTTCGATGATATCTTCGAGCGGTCTTGACTGGAAATCTCCTCTTATGCCGGGAATAGCACAATAGCTGCAGCGATTGGAACAACCCTCTGCAACCTTGACATATGCGTATTTAAGTCCAGAAGAAGGCTTACGCTTTACTGATAAATGCTCGATACTGCCAGCTGTTCCTGGAAGATCAAGACAGCGCGAGCCACTGGCATAGAGTGTATTGATCATTTCAGTGATTCGGCCATAATCAGCCGTGCCGAGCACAGCATCTACTTCAGGCAGATCATTTAGTATATCTGCTGCATATCGCTGCGATAAACAGCCTGTTACAATCAAATAATCTGCTCTGCCATGTGGCTTCTTGAAATCTGCCATTTCCAGAATTGCCTCAATTGCCTCTGTTTTTGCAGACTCAATGAAGCCGCAAGTATTGACTATAATAATATCAGCGTTTTGGGGATCGTTAATTAGGATATGCTGATCTAAACGAATAAGTTCGCTCATGCACTCTGCATCTACAAGATTCTTCGAGCATCCTAGTGAAAGCAGATAAACTGACTTGACCATTCTATTCATTGGTTTAATTCTATCTCCCAATTATTCTTTACCTTCTATTCTTTACCTTTCAGATTCATAACAAAGCCTGCTGTCAAACAGCAGGCTTAGTCGCGTCGATACTATGCAATTATTCATCATTATCATGTATGCTGTCAAGATATTCAGCAACAGTTCTGGCTGCTACGCCAGATCCATAACCCCTGCTTCCAAGAAACCGTATCATTCGAGCTCTCTGTGCTATTTCCGGTGTGGGAAACTTGCCCAACAGAGCTTGCCTGGCAGTCTCACAATCTGATGGCAGCTGCTCACTAAAATCATTTATTACACTATCAGGCAGACCAGCAGCCTGCATATAGTATCTCATGGCCTTCTGAGAAACAGCTCTTCTGCCTGTTCTCTGGCGAGCAATTCTTGCAGCAACAGCCTGATCATCCAGATAACCTCTGCGCTGCAGATCCTGTAATGCCTCTTCGATCTGCCATAACTCAATCTCTTGTTTTCTCAAGTATTCTCTAATTCTGCCACTGGATTTGGTAGAAATACCAATATACTTGATCGCAACACTACAAACTCTGTCTATCTCTCTCTGCCTGGCCATCTCTTCCAGGTCAGATTGTCTGATAAACTCAGAGCTCGAGTCCGAGGATATCTTCATCGTCATCACTCAAATCCTTGTCGATATCTGCTTTTTCTGTATCTTCCAGAGGCTTATCGCTGAAAACGGCAGCTCTGACCTTCTTCTCGATCTCATCACAGATCTCAGGATTTGCCTTCAGATGTAACCTGGCATTATCTCTGCCCTGACCGATTTTCTGTCCATTATAGGAAAACCAGGCACCACTCTTCTCAACAATATCAAGCTTGACGCCCATATCTATGATACTGCCCTCTTTTGAAATTCCTTCGCCATAAATGATATCAAATTCAGCCTCTTTGAATGGCGGGGCAACCTTATTCTTGACTACCTTTACTCTGGTCTTGGAACCGACAACATCAGTGCCATTACGCAGTGTCTCTATACGGCGAACATCCATTCTGATAGAAGCATAAAACTTAAGAGCGCGTCCACCAGACGTTGTTTCCGGATTACCGAACATAATTCCGACCTTCTCACGCAGCTGATTGATAAAAATAGCAACGGTACTTGATTTACTGATAACGCCGGCCAGTTTTCTTAAGGCCTGAGACATAAGACGTGCCTGCAGTCCAACATGAGAATCACCCATTTCGCCGTCTATTTCAGCCTTCGGTACCAGTGCGGCAACCGAGTCTACAACAATAACATCAACTGCGCCGCTTCTGACTAGTGCCTCTGTAATCTCGAGAGCCTGCTCGCCAGTATCAGGTTGTGATACGATCAAATTATCAATATCAACACCAAGCTTGGAAGCATATTCAGGATCAAGAGCATGTTCAGCGTCAATAAATGCTGCTGTACCGCCCTTCTTCTGAGCTTCAGCAATTATATGCAGAGCAACTGTTGTTTTACCGGATGATTCAGGACCATAAATCTCCACAACACGTCCTCTTGGGACACCGCCAACTCCCAAAGCAAGATCTAGTGATAATGCGCCTGTGGGAATTGCCTCGATCTGCGTTAATGCCCGTTCACCTAATTTCATAACGGCACCCTTGCCAAACTGCTTCTCTATCTGACCCAAAGCGGCATCTAGCGCTTTTGTCCTGTCAGCTGCCACTTTCTGATTAACTTCTTGTGAAGACTTACCTGGTGTTTTTCCTGCTCTGGCCATATTTACCTCCCGGTTATGCTAAATAGAACAATCGTTCGTTCATCAATGACTATTATAGATTTGATATAATTCAAAGTCAATCGCTATCAAGCAATTGTTTCCAGGCAGCTTACGACAGTATATGTCTTTTGCCGTCAATATCAGACAATTAAGACCGAAAATGTGCCTGAAAATAAAAACCTGTTGTTTTTTATTTACCTATAACAGTTGATAACTTGCCTAATACATTGTCGATCTTTGCCTGGATCTGTTCGGTTTCTGGAATGCGCAGCACGGAGGCCGCGAGATAGAATACAAGGAAACCGATACCAGATCTGACGGCTAGCCATATCAACTGCAAAATTTTACCTTGCGGCACAATCGGCAGCACCTGCAGCGCCAATAGTGTTATCATCATTGCTCCTGTGCATATGACCATTTGAATCATATACGGCCACATTCTCCTAGGCGCGGCTTCTCTTAATTGAACCTTGTATATTGAATACAAAACGACAGCGCTGATGATACTTGTAAGTGTATATGCCAGAGACAGGCCGCTGATACCCATGCCAAAAACACGCGTAAGCAAGTAGCAGAAAAGCGGATTCAATGCCAGTGTTATCAGCCCGTTAAGTAGAGCAATTCTAGTCATTTTTCTGGCATAGAAGGCCTGATTTGTAATGAAGACGATCGTTTGTGCCACCATTGCCAGACAGTACCAGCTGAGAACACTCGCGGTTGCCATCACACTCTCATCCGGGTAGCTTGGTCCCCACTGAAATATCGCCCTAATAACATCCACCTGCAGCAGTAAAAATATAGCTGCCGAAGGTACTGTAAGGAAAAGCGCCTTGCGCAGACTGCCTCCATAGAGTCTTCTGCAGGCTGTATGGTCCCTCGCTGCGTATAAGCGGGCTAGCGACGGCAGCATGACATTGCCAATAGCTATAACAAAAACTCCATAGGGCAGCTGCCAGGTAGTGGCTGCATGACGCAGAGATGTAGGTGCACCTGGAAACTGATCTGCAAAACTTGTCAGAATAATAGTATTGAGCTGTACTATTGAGCCAGATATTAAAGTTGGAACAGCCAGCCGCAGCAATCTTCTGAAGCCACTGTCATGCAGATCAAAGGACAATGAGTAATTTCTGAATTCCCGGCGGGCCATGAACAGCTGCAGGAAGAAGTATACAGCCGCTGCAGCCATAACACCTGAAGCAACTCTGACAGCTCCTTGTGGTGTTCTGCTGCCTAGAAGAACCATGGCAAGCACAACACAGATATTGTAGACAGATGGGCCGAATGAAGTTGATGAAAATTTGCGATATGCATTTAGTATGCCGATGCAAAGAGCAGCCATCATCATGAAGAACACCTGCGGGAAAAGCGCACGTGTCACTCTTATAGCCAATGCTGTCGTTTCTGCGTCAAGCCTTGCCGTATAACTGCCAATAAGCAACGGAGCCAACAGCTCACCAATAAGCACAGCCAGGACCATGACGACAGCTGCAACATTCATGAAGATGCTGATACTGCGCCAACCTTCTTTTTCCTGCCTGTTTTCCAGTGATGCCGACAGAGATGGCGTTATTGCTGCCTGGATCGCACCGCCAACCAAAAGTTGGTAGAACAAATCGGGAACCTGGAAACCTATCAAATAGGCATCAGAAACAACACCATAACCAAGTACCGGTGCTATTAGAATTTCTCTGAGTTGACCTGATACTTTGCTAAGCAGCAATCCGATCATCATAATAATCGTTGCAGCTGTCATATTATGTTGGCTCGAAGCAGATGAAGATGAAGCCGCGACTCGTCTCGGACCCTCATGCACAGGATTTTTGCTAATTAAATCTCTCTCCTGTTTTGTTAATCTGCTTTTTCTGCCGTCGATACTCACAGAAGCTGCCTCCTGGCCAGATCCAATGCCTGCAAAGCTGATACTCTTCTGATTCTACCTCTATTACCAGCAAGATGAAGCTTCCTGGTAACGACACCATCTGCGCTTGCTGCGGCCAGCCAGACAGTCCCCAGAGGTTTTTCCTCTGAACCACCATCCGGCCCCGCTATTCCAGTGACAGATATAGCTAAATCAGTTTTCATGACATCACGACATCCTGTTGCCATCGCTATGGCGCATTGCTCGCTGACGGCACCATATTCGGTCAATATATCTGAAGATACATTGAGAATATTTGTCTTGATATCATTGTCATAGGCGATGATGGCACCTTTGAAAACCTCTGAAGCACCTGGATACTGTGCTATCGCGTCAGATAACAGACCAGCTGTACAAGATTCAGCGAAGCTGATAGTTTTTCGCTGCGCATGAAGCATGTCTTTTACCACTTCAGGCATTTTACGGTCTCCGACCTCGTAAATAAATTCACCAAGTCTATTTCTAACCTCGGCCAGTAGTTCTGCTGTTAGATCCGGCTGTTTTGTTATGTCACCATCATTTTTGTCGAATAGCTGGCTTATTCTAAATATAACTTCACCTTCAGAAGCATATGGAGCGATAGTAGGATTATTTTGTCCGTCTATTAGGTCTAGCAGCATTGTTTCAGCTTTTGATTCACCAATACCTATCATCCTGACAAAAAGGTGCTTGAAGCTAGTCGGTACATGTTGTCTTATCCATGGTTCTGCCTGATCTACAAACATCGGCTGCATCTCAGACGGAGGTCCGGGCAGTAAAATCATAGTAACTTCTCTTCCTTCGAAGCTATATTCAATAACTGCGCCAGGAGCTGTACCATTATTATTCGGTAAAACGAAAGCACCTTCAGGCATCATCGCCTGTTTCCAGTTATTTTCGGTTACCTCGGTCCTGCCCATTTTGCGAAAGATCTCACTTATCGCTTCACGACTGGGTAGATGGATCTGCATTTTACGTTCTGCCATCTTAGCCGCGACAGACATGGTCAAATCATCAGCTGTCGGACCAAGTCCACCAGTTACTACCACCAGGTCAGATCTGCTGCTAGCTACTTTCATAGCTTCGAGCATGCGGGCTGGATTATCTCCAACCACAGTCTGATAATATGAACTGATGCCAAGCAGAGACAACCGTCTAGCCAGCCAGCTGGCATTTGTATTTACAATTTGACCGACCAGTAGCTCGGTGCCAACACAGAGAATCTCACCACTGCGGATATTTTTCATAGAATACCTCTTGCTTGCCGATAGGCCTGAACTGTGTTCTTAAGGAGCATCGCTATCGTCATAGGCCCAACGCCACCCGGTACAGGAGTAATTGCACCGGCAATTTGGCTCGCTTCTTCGAAGCGGACATCACCAACTAACTTGCCCTGTTCATTGCGATTGATGCCAACATCTATTACTGTGGCTCCAGGTTTAATATAGTCTGCAGTAACCATTTCAGCACGGCCAACAGCTGCGATCAGTATATCTGCATCACGGCAGATCTTCGGCAGATCGACTGTTCTTGAATGAGCTATGGTTACAGTCGCATGCTCTCTTAACATTAATTGCGCCACAGGTTTGCCAACGATATTGCTGCGCCCAATGATTACACAGCGCTTGCCTTTGATTTCGATATTATAGGCTTTCAGCATTTCCAGCACACCTGCAGGAGTACAGGAAACCAGGCTTTTGTGTCCTGTTGAGAGAAGACCAACATTTACAGGATGGAAACCATCTACATCTTTTTCCGGTCTGATGGCATTAAGGACAGTAAATTCATCCATATGATCAGGCAGCGGCAGTTGACAGAGTATTCCGTCTACCCGTTCATCCTGATTAAGTGCCTCGATCAATTCAAGTAATTGTTCTTGCGAAGCGTCTTCAGGCAGATCATAGCCAAATGAAACGATCCCCGCCTCTTCACAGGCCTTTTTCTTATTTCTGACATAAACACTGGATGCAGGATCTGCTCCAACCTGAATAACAGCCAGTCCTGGTCTTCTGCCAGCGGCTGCTGCCACTGAATTTACTTCATTCGCAATCTCCTGTCTGATCTTAGCAGCTAATGCTTTCCCGTCGATAATCGTTGCCATCTGTGTTCACCCTCCAAATAATATACAAATTGAAAATAGTATCAGCCTTTGCGCCCTTTTCCAGGCTTATCGTTTCTTCTCGCAGGTCCGCTGTTTCCACGAGCCTGATTATTCCTGCTGCTAGTCCTATTACGATCGTTGCCACTGCCGGTACCTCTAGACTGAGAAGCCCTGTTATCACTGTTTCTGCCGGTCTTAGGCCTATTGCTGCTGTTCGTTTTACCAGCACCAGATCTATTGCTTTTGCCGGAGTGATTATTTCTGCTTTCACCAGAATTTCTGCGTGGAACTGAAGATGCTGCCAGCAGGCATTCTTCACCATAACCGATCAGATCATTTCTGCCTGCCAGTCTCAGAGCTTTGATAGCCGCAGCTCTGTTCTCTGGCTTGCCAAACTGCAGAAGCGCTCTTTGCAGTCTCTTCTCATCTCTATCGGGAACATGTATATCCTTCAAGGTAAAAGGATCAATATGTGTGTGATACATAGTAGTCGATACTGTTCCAGGAGTCGCGTAGAAATCCTGTACTTGCTCCGGCATAACACGATTTGCCTTGATATAGAGAGCAAGTTCAATCGCATCGTCAAGAGTACAGCCTGGGTGACCGGAGATCAGATAAGGTACGAGGTATTGCCTGAGTCCCTTCTCTTTGTTGATCTGCTCATAGAGTTCTTTGAATTCATCATAGATCCAGGCCGGGGGCTTACCCATAGCTTCGAGCGCGTTCTTGCTTACATGTTCCGGTGCAACCTTCAGCTGTCCGCTGACATGATACTCGATCAGCTCATCAATGAAGCTGCGGTCCGGGTCCATAAGTGCATAATCATAACGAACTCCTGAACGCACGAAGACCTTTTTAACTCCTGGCATCTGTCTGGCCTTGCGCAGAAGCTCAAGATAAGAATGCTGTCCGATCCTAAGTGATGGACACGGTTTCGGGGACATGCACTGTCTGTGCTTACAGACAAAGCCCTTATCCTGTTTTTCACATGCAGGCTCATGGAAATTAGCAGTAGGTCCACCTATATCATGGATATATCCCTTGAAATCAGGCATTTGAGTAATTGTCTCAACTTCATCCAGCACGGACTGATCGCTTCTTCGCTGGATGATCCTGCCTTGGTGGAAGGTTATCGCGCAGAAATTGCAGCCGCCATAGCAGCCCCTATGACTATTGACACTAAACCGTACTTCTTCGATTGCCGGCACACCACCAGCCTGATCATACATCGGATGCGGCTTACGTTCGTAATCAAGCGCATAAACCTCATCAAACTGAGCCGGTGTCATCGGTTTCTGCGGAGGATTCTGCACCAGAAATTTTCTGCCATGTCTCTGAATCATTGTTTTTCCGGCGCCGGGGTCCTGTTCCTGGTACTGCTTGGCAAAAGCCGCTGCATAGGCAGTTTTGCTTTCTGTACACTGCTCATATGGGGGCAGCATGATGAATTTATCATCCTCTGGAAAAAGCCCTCTTAGGAAGCCGCGGTCGATTCTGGATTTTTTGCCTTTGGCCGCTGTTTCAGCAGCCTTCTGGAGCTTTCTCAGCTCTTCAAGGTCCGCTTCCAGCTGATAGTCGCCTAACTCATTTACGAAGGCCCGACAGTTTTTCGGCAGATCATCAGCTGCCGCAAAAATACAGGTACCAGGTATGCTATTGATCTTTTTGATATCTGCGCCTCTGGCCAGCAGATCTGCTATCGTTTGTATTGGCAGTTCTCCCATTCCGTAGATCAGAAGGTCCGCCTGGGTATCTTGCAGAATTGAGCGTCTGACTTTGTCTGACCAGACATCATAATGTGCAAATCTGCGTAGACTTGCCTCGACTCCACCAATGATCAAAGGCAGATCGCCCAGTTGTTTTCTGGCCATGTTGCAGTATCTGATAAGCGACCTGTCCGGGCGCTGACCACCAATACCTCCAGGTGCATAACGATCCTCAGATCGAGTTTTGCCTGCCGAAGTGTAGTTGTTGACCATAGAATCAACAACTCCTGAAGAGATGAAAACGCCATAAAGCGGTCGGCCCATAACAAGGAATGCCTGATCATCATTAGGATCAGGTCTGGCAATTACTCCGACACGGTAGCCTCTGGCTTCAAGCAGTCTCGTAAGCAGTGCAGCTCCGAAACTTGGATGATCGACATAAGCGTCTCCAGTTATAAATAGAAAATCCAGCATGTCCCAGCCACGCTGGTCCATGTCATCACGGTTTATAGGTAAAAAACTCATTTTTCAGTATCCTCTTTCTGCTGCAAATCCATGTACTGTGACATGCTGAGCAGCACTTTTCGCGGTTTGCTGCCTTCAAAAGGACCAATATAGCCCATTTCATGCAGTCTGTCGATCAGTCTGGCCGCTCTGGGATAACCAACCGTCATTTTACGCTGCAGTAGAGATACCGAGGCATAGCCTGTCTCAACAACAATGCTCAAAGCCTGTGGCAACAGTTCATCCTGTTCTCCAGGACTGCTGCGGTCGTCTTTTGCGTTTTTGGCGTCAGGTATCGAAGCAATTGCTTCTGCGACATTGTCGTCATAATCAGGTGTATAGTTGCTCTTGATCGTGTGCAGGACCTTTTCAACTTCTGAGTCAGTAATGAACGCGCCTTGCCCGCGCAGAGGTTTGGACGCACTCTGAGGATAATACAACAGATCACCCTTACCGAGTAGCTTCTCAGCTCCACCCATATCAATAATCGTTCTGGAATCGATCTGTGAGGCAACTGCAAAAGCAATTCTCGAGGGAATGTTTGCCTTAATTACACCAGTAATAACATCAACAGAAGGTCTCTGCGTAGCAATTATCATATGAATGCCAGCGGCTCTCGCCATAGCGGTCAAACGTGCTATCGCGTCCTCGACCTCAGTCGGTGTCGTGGCCATAAGATCTGACAGTTCATCAATTACCAATAAAATCAATGGCAAACGTTCGCTCTCATCTTCCTGATCGAGATCAAGTGCGGCATTGTAGGAGGCTATATCACGAACCGATCGGTCAGCAAACAGACTGTATCTTCTAACCATTTCATCAACAGCCCAATTCAAAACACCGTAGGCTTTTTTCGGATCAGTAACAACCGGCTGAATCAGATGCGGTATGCCGTTATAGACACTAAGCTCAACCACCTTGGGATCAATCATCAATAGTTTGACCTGATCAGGGGTTGCCTTGTATAGCAGACTCATCAAAATACAGTTTATGCAGACAGATTTACCTGATCCAGTAGCACCCGCAATCAGTAAATGCGGCATTTTTGCAAGATCACAAAATATAGGATTGCCTTGAACATCACGACCCAGAGCTGCTGTCAACGGTGATTTGGCCTGTATAAACTCCTGTGATTCCAGCAGACTTCGCAGCAAAACAGGCGTAGTTTCTTTGTTAGGAATCTCGATGCCGATCGCGGCTTTTCCCGGTATCGGCGCCTCGATCCTGACACCCATAGCAGCCAGATTAAGTGCAATATCATCAGCCAGATTAACAATTTTGCTGACTTTGACGCCTGGTCCAGGTGTCAGTTCAAATCTTGTAATGGTCGGTCCAGTCGTGAAATTGACCACCTTCGCCTGTACCTTGAAGCTCTCAAGCGTTTGTTCCAGCTTGCGGCCAAGCGCACGGATCGCTCCGGCATGCATCTGAACCTTTCTTTGTTGTGTATCATCCTTAAGCAGTTCAAGTGATGGTGGTGTATAAGGCAGCGATTGCTGCTCCATTGAAGGATGACCGTGAGCATGATGGACTACCGGCTGCCGCTGCCCTGTACTCTTGTTTTGTGCAGGCATAGCAAATTTAATATCGGAGGTCACGTTTGGCTCATCAATCACGCCACTGCCAATATCAGCGTCTGAGGATATGCCGTCATCGGAAAACAGAGGATCATTTTCCGGCAGATCAAGCCAGCTTGAAGCTGCCCAGCTATTATCATCCTGAACTACATCGTCCACATTGTTATCATTTCCTACCTTGGCAAAAGACTCCGGCCTCGCATAAATAGATTCATCGAGTAAAGTATCATCTATGTAGTCATCTTCGAAGCTCTCTGCATCAGGCTTATAAAGACCTTTTTTTCGAACAGGTTCAGTCGGCTGCCATGATGTCGGCAGTTGAAGATCATAGTCAGCAGAATCAATACGCCTGATCTGCGGCTGCTGCTGTCTAATCTCACGATGCTGACGAAGATCGTTGACCTGCTGCTTCATCACCTGCTGGACTTTTCCCTGTGTTTTATTGATCGTGGTAGCAGTTTTAAAAATAAATTTGGAAACTGAGAGATTAAAAATCAGCACCAGCAGCGCCAGAATCATAACCAAGACGAAAATAAGAGCACCGGTTTGTCCGATCAAAGCTCTTAAACCTGAAGCTGCCAGGCCTCCAGTCAAGCCACCGCTGAAACGAAAAGCTCCCGCCGGATCATATATCTCGATTCCATGTGCCCAGAGAACTTGAATTGCTTTTCTAGCTGATTCTGCTGCATCTATCCGCAGTTGATCCTGCTGAGTTGCCAGCAGAGCTGCCAAAACAGTAAAGCTTAACCAGAGCATGATTACCGCAGTGAAACGTTGTCTGGTCAGCTTAAGCCTGGATTCCAGGAAATAATCAAGAGACATGTACAGCAAAACCGCAGGCAGCGCGAAGGCTGCTGTACCGAATAGTCCTAGTCCCGAGCTGCGGACGAAACCGCCCAGCCAGCCGGTCCTGCCAGCAGGCACATAGAATATAACGGTAAAAAATATCGCCGCTGCCAAATAAAATAACCCATATATTTCTCTTTTTTTATCAGATACAGTCATCTTATTACCTATCAGAACTCAGAAGCTCAGGTCTATGCAATTTCAGCCAACGCTCAGCTCGCAGTAAACCTATCTGAGACTTAGCATCCTTGATCAAACCTCGGTCGATCATATCAAGTGCTTCTTGCAGCGGCATCGATCTGCTGCTCACAAACTCTCCATCATCTGGGCTTGCATCTCCGGCAGTAAGCTCAGTAGCAATATAAATAGTTAAAATCTCATCACAATATCCTGGTGAAGGATAAACAGTTGCCAGCCATTCCACATTGTCCGCACAGAAGCCAGTCTCTTCTGCCAATTCCCTGACAGCACAAACATATGAATCTTCACCCGGTTCAAGCTTGCCTGCAGGAATTTCCAGAAGCATCATATCGTAGGGCTTGCGAAACTGCTGAACAAGATGCACGAAGCCATCAGCATCGATCGGAACTATACAGGCTCCGCCAGAATGCCTTACGATTTCACGCCTGGCTCTTTGGCCATCATGAAGTCTGACGGTATGCTCCTCAATCGTAAATACTCTGCCTTCGAAATGAACCGTCTTATCTATTGTTTCCTCACTAAACATTCAATTTTCTCCTCACTAAACCGATCTGTTCAATTTTATCTGTTCAACAGCGAGTTGGTCGCATCGATTGTTCCACTCATTATCGGCATGACCTTTGACCTTGATCCAGGTTATATCATGTCTTATAGCTTGTGCCAGCAGACGTTTCCAGAGATCAGGATTGCTTACAGCCTGTTTTGCTGAATTGCGCCAGCCATTGCGCTGCCAATTATCAAGCCAGCCTTGATTGAAGGCCGAAACAAGGTAACTGCTGTCACTATACAGCTTCACACTGCAGGGCTTAGTAAGCTTCTCAAGCGCCTCAGTCGCCGCAGTCAGCTCCATCCTGTTATTCGTCGTATCCTCTTCATATCCGCTCAATTCCTTGACGGCTCCATTTGCCATCAAAACGGCTGCCCATCCGCCAGGTCCCGGATTGCCGGAACAGGCACCATCAGTATATATTGTTACCTCGGGTTTTTTGCTCATCAAATAAATATCCCCTTACCGACCACTGAGTTCTCTGGCCTTGTCAGAAGACGCTGCCACGGCCTCGATCAAGGATGATCTAAGTCCGCGTTCCTCAAGAACTGCAACAGCCTCGATCGTTGTTCCACCAGGCGAACAAACCTGATCCTTAAGCACTGCCGGATGCTGATTTGTTTCGAGCACCAGCTTGGCTGACCCATACATAGTCATGGCTGCCATCTTCAGTGATAGCTCTCTGCTAAGCCCCTGTCTAACACCGCCGTCGGCCAGAGCCTCCATCACAAGCATCATATATGCAGGTCCTGATCCTGATAAACCAGTAACCGCATCCAGAAGATCCTCTTTGATCTCAAAAGCCAGACCACAGGACGAAAACAGCTTGAGTACCCAAAGCTTATAATCATTACTGACATTGTCCGAGAAGCTGATGCCACTGACTGCGCTGCCGACCAGAGCCGGAGTATTTGGCATGATCCGTACCAGCGGATTGTCTAACAGACCATAAGCACGCAATTCAGCAATCGATTTACCTGCCGCTATAGACATTACAAGTTTGTCATCTAAATAGGATCCAATCTCACTAATAACAGCTGCCAGGATCTGCGGTTTGACCGCAAGCAGTATAGCATCATGATCAGCTATACTTGCGATATTGGACTTGCTGATCTGCAGACAGCCTAAATCAGCTGCCAGAGTTGCGGTTCTAGTCTCATCAACATCATAAACGGCTATATCATCAGCAGCCAAAACATTACCGGCAAAAGCCCTGATCAGTGCTTGTCCCATCTGTCCGGCGCCTATCACAGCTAGCTTCATTTTCCGCACCAACTTCCCACAAAAATGTATGTTCTTTTTATCCTATCATATTATAGACGATTAGAACCAGTTGAACCAGTCAATTGTCAGACAACAAGCAGACAAAAAGCTGCCCGGCAAAAACCGGGCAGCCTCTTATTCAGTCATTGTTTTTAACAACTGGTGCTCAGATAATTAATAAACTGATTTCCACTCACCGATATTATCAAGATCAAACTTGAATGGATCGCCGAGAAGAACTTCTGTTCCGCCATCACCTGATGTTGCGTCAACAACTTCCATGGATCCCAGACGGCCAGCTTCAAATTTGTCGCCGACTTTGCCTGTTGCTTTCTCGTCTACCATAGCTTTTAGTGTATGTCCTGCCAGGTAACCGACATCGATAGGATTCCAGAGGAACATATATGGGCAGGCTCCGCCTTCTACCATATATTCAGCCATTTCTGAAGGAAGACCAAGACCTGTAACTGCGATAGTATCTACCAGACCATTGTCTGTGATAACTTTTGCAGCAGCAGCGATACCAACTGTTGTCGGTGCTACGATGCACTTAAGATCAGGATATGTCTGCAGTAGAGCTTCTGTTTCAGAAACGCTCTTGTCACGGAGATCATCGCCGTAAGCGACTTTTACCAGTTCAAGATCTGCATACTTAGGATCTTCAAGTGTCTTCTTCATGTTTTCGATCCATGTATTCTGATTAGATGCTGTTGATGTAGCACTGAGGATCGCGAACTGACCTGAACCGCCTGTCAGATCAAAAGCAGCTTCTACCAGACTAACGCCGATAGCAACCGGGTCTGCCTGATTGACATGTGTCAGACGGCTGGCAGGATTAACTGATGAGTCAAGAGAAATCACCTTGACACCCTTTTTGGTAGCTTCTTTGAGTGCGGGTTCCAGTGCGTCATAATCATTAGCGGCAACAGCGATGCCTGCAACACCCTGGCTGACCAGCTCTGTGATCATAGCGATCTGATCTTCAGCAGTAGGATTGGCCGGGAATTTGACAATAGCATTACCTTCGAATTCAGCAACAGCCTCTTTGAAGCCTTCTGCCTGTTTCTCCATGTAAGGATTGCCTGTGCTCTTGGATAGCAGTGCATAATCATTGGATTTTTTGCCTCCACCGCCGCAAGCAGCCAGAATGCTCAGAGACAGAGCTGTGACCATAACTATGGCCAATACACGTTTGAGATTTTTCATTAGTACTTTCCTCCTTTTGTGCGCTCTCGCGCTGTTTATATTACTAGGCCTTATGCCTTGTAAACTTAATTATTTCTGCTGTATCGACAGCTTATCGTGCAGCATACGCTGCCTTCTTGCTTCTTTAAATTTTCCTGCGACATTCGGAGTCATAACCGAGATAACAAGCAACAGACCGATTATGATCATCAGGACCTGGCTGCTGATATTGACTAGTCCTAAACCGTATTTCAGCAGTCCAACGATAAAGATGGAAATAATAGCTCCACTGATCCTGCCTTTGCCGCCACTTGTACTGATACCGCCGAGCACAACCATGGAAATAATATCCAGCTCATACATCAAAGCGATATTCGGTCTGGTGGAAGACATCCTGGATGTCAGGAAGATTGCTGTGATACCAGCCATGAAGCCGACCAATGTGTAGATAATCAATCTTGTCTTCTCGACCTTGATGCCCGAAAAACGGCTGGCTTCGCGGTTGTTGCCGATCGCATAGATTCTTCTACCAAACTTAGTCTTATTGATGATGAGTGTGAATATGACAGCACAAACAACGAAGCATATCAATATAAAAGGCACCGGTCCGATACTGCCCCAGCCAAAGTACTGGAACCAACCCGGGAAGCTGCCTGCAGCCTGATCTTCAAGAATGACATAGGCCAAACCTCTATACATAGTTTGAGTTGCCAGCGTAACGATCATGGGCGACAATTCCTTGAATTTGGTCAGAACCAGACCGTTTATGAAACCGCAAAGAGTAGCGGTCCCTATACCGATCAGGATGGCCACGACCATCGGTACACCATTACCGGCATTATAGGTAACGCCCATCATAACTGATGAAAGCGCAACTGTAGCAGCAACAGATATATCGATCTCACCTATCAGAATGACCATCGCCATCGGGAAAACGATAAACGTCTTATCCATGAAGTCTCTTGTTGCCCCAAGTATTCCTGTGAAATTGTAATATGGGGAAATAATGGCATTGAAAACATTAACAATGATCAGTATAAGAAAGAGTATCGCTTCCCAGCGCATCAGATATTTTCTGACAAAACTATCTTGTCCTGCAGACGGAAGCTTAGCAGCTATTTTATTCATTAGATATGCCTCCTTTGCAGATTTCTCTTATCAACTGTTCGTTTTACCATGACATTTACAATGATTGCGATCATGATGATGACGCCATATATTGCATCCTGCCAGAACGGTGAAACCTTCAGAAGAGGCAGAGAATTACGAAGTATGCCTAGCAGCAGAGTACCAAGCGCGACGCCGGGAACTTTTCCTGAGCCGCCAGTTATTGAAACACCTCCAAGAACACAGGCCGCGATGACATTCATCTCAAAACCCTGAGCTGTATCTCCTTGAGCAGAAGCGAATCTTGAAACCCATAGAATACCGCTTAGTCCTGATACACCGCCCATGATCGTATAAACAAGTATTTGGATATTATCTACATTTGTTCCGCTTATTTGTGAAGCCTCATAATTACTGCCGACTGCATAGACTCTTCTGCCGGTACGCGTATAGTTTAGGAAGAAATAAGCAATCAGGAAAACAATTGCAGCTATCCAGATCATGCTGTTTATTCCAAGAATATTGTAAAATGATATTGCCTTGAAACCATCATTCATCTGATGAGCACTGACCCATGCGCCTCCAGCAATTATATAAGTAAGACCTCTGTAGACATTCATCATGCCTAGTGTAGCTATTAGAGGAAGAACTCCACCTTTGCCGACGAGAAGACCATTTACAAAACCGGCAGCCATTCCAACTGCAATACCGATCAACACAGCTATAATTACCGGTGCGTCAGGATTGTCCCTGACGAATAGACCGGCTGACATACCGGACAAAGCCAGCGTAGAACCAATAGACAGATCAATTCCGCCAGTAATAATGACCATCATCATACCTACAGCCAGAATTCCCATAATACAGGCATTGATGAGCATATTGTTCAAATTGGATATAGTTAAAAACTGTGAGTTTCTAAACTGGATAAAAATAGACAGTATAACTATGAATAGTACCAGACCAATATCTCTCAGTCGGGCAACGCTGAGGGAACGAACAATTGATTTATCTTGTTTAGCAGTCATATTCATTCACCTCTCATTTCCGTCTTCTTAGTAACAGCCGCTTCAAGCAGCTGCTCCTGCGTAGTGTTGGCATCAGTTATCAAAGTAATCCGACCCTCATGCATGACGATAACACGATCACTCATACCAAGAACTTCAGGCATTTCTGATGAAACCATTAAAATACCGTACCCATCTCTGGCTAGTTCTCGCATGATTTGATAAATCTGATGCTTAGCCCCGACATCAACACCCTTTGTCGGCTCATCCATGATGATAAGCTTAAGATCTGATGTCAGCAGCTTGGCCACAATTATCTTCTGTTGATTGCCGCCAGAGAGCGAACTAGCCAGATCATCTACACCCTGGCATTTGATATTGACTAGCTTAGCCAGTCTATTAGCAACTTCACTCTCCTGTTCTTCATCAACGAATATACCTTTTCCATAGAGATCCAAATTAGCAAGTGTGATATTTTTCTCAATGCTCCACGCCAGCAGCAGACCCTGTTTCTGGCGATCTTCAGGCAAATATCCTATACCGTGACCCATGGCCTCCTTGGGATCATTAATCTCTATTTTTTTATCCTCAAGCCATATCTCGCCACTCTCATATTTGTCTATGCCGAATATCGCCTGGCAAACCTCACTTCTGCCAGCTCCGACTAGTCCAGTCAGCGATACTATTTCACCCTTTTTAACATCAAAAGATACATTCGCAAAATAACCGGTTCTAGAGAGATTTTTAACCTCGAACACTTTATCCGGCTGCGGTTTTGAAAGCGCTGGCGGATACATTTCCGATAATTCTCTTCCAACCATAGCATTTATAAGCTGCGAATTAGTTAAACCAGCGACTGGCCAGTCTCCAATATATTTTGCATCTCGAAAAACTGTGACATGGCTGCAAATTCTATAAAGATCTTCAAATCTGTGTGATATGAAAATGATTGATTTGCCCTCATCGCGCAGCTGCTCGGTAATACGATAAAGCTCCTCACATTCTCTATTGGTCAAAGCTGCAGTAGGCTCATCCATAATTATGATTCTGGCATTTGTTGATAGAGCCTTAGCTATTTCAATAATCTGCTGCTGAGCAACACTAAGCGCGCCCATCTGTGTTCTGGGGTCAAGACTAGAACCAAGCTTCTTAAGCAGGTCTTCGGCCTTGCTATGCATATTTTTCCATTTGATTATGCCGGTTTTTGATAATTCCTCATGACCCATAAAAATATTTTCAGTAACACTCAGGTCAGGAAAACAAGTAACATGTTGATAAATCGCTGCTATACCCAAAGCAATAGCATCTTTCGGATTCTTAATTTCGATCTTTTTGCCGTCAAGATAGATCTCGCCTTCATCTTCACGATGAACGCCGGTAATGACCTTGATGAAGGTTGATTTACCGGCACCGTTTTCTCCCATCAGGCCATGGATCTGTCCGGACTTAAGCTGGAAATGAACTCTGTCCAGTGCCTTAACGCCTGGAAAGGTCTTAGTTATACCTTTTAGTTCCAGAACTATTTCGCTCACGTACTTCCCTCCTTGAATTTCAAACCATCTTATATTTCACGAATATTCGTTTAGTGATTTTTCTACTGTGTCTCTTCAATGAACAATGCTATGTCCTCTGCAGTGAAGAGACTTACATTTACATATATCTCACGCTTCTCAGAATCGCTGTAATTAATGGGTTTTTCAGTTAAAATCTGATCAGCTATTTTTGCAGTTAATCTGCCCATTTCATCAGGGTTCTGCATTACTGTTGCCTGCATCTGACCGGTCTTGATCGCATCTATAGCAGCCTGTGCACCATCAAATCCAATGAGAACAATATCCTGTCTCTTGAGTTCTGCAAGTGCATTTGCAGCACCGACGGCCATCAAATCATTTTCAGCGAAGACCGCCTGAATATCTGGCTGTTCTTCGAGGATCTCCTTCATCTTGACATAACCATCTTCTTGTCTTGAATAAGCTGTCTTCTCGCTTACAACTTCGTAACCGCGTTCCTCTATATACTGGCGAAAGGCTTCGCCTCTTCTTGCTGCATAGATTGCTGTCGGTTCACATGCCAGAATTGCTACCTTGTGACTGCCTGCATCTTTGTTTAAATGTTCTGCTAAATAATCAGCAGCTAACTGACCTCCCTGCCAGTTATCAGAAACCACTATCGCGTCATAATTAGATTGTCCACCACCAATATCATTAATTATTACTGGTATATTCTTCGCATGTGCCTGTTCAACAAGCGGAGCCAAAACGTCAGGATTTATCGGCGATACAATAATCGCATCTGCATCTCTTCTGATTAATTCTTTGAAACTTGCAATTAGCTTAGTTTCATCGCTCTCCTGATCAAAGGCTATATAATCGTAATTCATTTTTTCAGCCTGATAGCGGATGCCCTTCTCCATACTTGAGAAGAAATCAAGAGAAAGATTATAGCCAGTAAAACCGATCAGACCCTTCGATTCATTTTCTTTTTCATCGCCTATACTCTTAAGAATTATCAAGGCAACAGCGATCAGGATTAATACAAATATAAGAAGTGCAATGTAAAGCTTTTTTGATTTAGTAAATTTACTCAACTCGCACCTCCAACCTGATAATTTGATTCTATATGAAAACACTGCTCTGGAAACAACAGATAATCAATATCCTTTCACTTTTGTGATATTTGTGTACACAATTTTTAAATATCCTTTCACTATTACGATATTGCAGATTTCATTATATGGCTATAATTTTGTAATAGTGATATTATTATTGCAATCAAAGTAATAAAAAAACCGATATTATTCTCTTTGGAGGTCACTATAGCATGAAAAGCAGCTTAAAAAAGCAAAATGTTGATATGTACAAATCAAAAAGAGCTAATATAGTCCTGTTCATATCAGTCCTATGGCTATTTTCTATGATTTCCACATCAATAATTTCCTGGAGTAAACAGAATGATAATAGCCGCTCGATAATGCGTCAAAGCTTAGATCATTCACAATATCAAACAGACCAGATTTATGCCAGAATCGAACAGCTCAGCAGACGAATAATCAGACATCAGGATATAGCAGCCTGGCTCTATAGCAGAGAAGACACTTCTGAGTCCAGAACAAATCTGATAAGACTACTGTCTTCCTATGCCGCAGCGTCGGAGGACCTTGTTGGCTCGATTGGTATATTTAATAGTTATTTTGAACAATATCTAACATCAAGCGGGTCACAACCAGTTTCAAGTCTGGGCAATCCTGTTGGAATTGATCAGTTCAGTATGCGCCCAAGAGAAATTGTTGTTCCAGCTCAGTCATCGGGGCAATATCAATCTGAGAGCTTCAAAAGAATCCTCACATTCTATACAAGAGTAGATGAAAACCCCCAGAGAACAAATCAGGGTATGCTCATCGTAAATATTGATGAGGACATCTGGGATGGTCCAAATCAACAGCATATTGATTTTAGCGAATACTATCTGCTAAATAATGAAGGAATAGTCTTAAGTAGTTCAGATCAGGATCGATACATTACAGATCTGAGTTTTGACTCTGATTTTGCTGATTTTTTTCAGGCATTTACTATGTCTAAACTTGATAATAGTAAATTTGAAAACTCGCAGATACTAAAAATTGGTAATAAGAGCTATCTGCTCGTATGGACGGCCTCAGAAGACACCGAACTAGTATCTTTACTAACACTGCCAGTTAGTAGGATAGTTGTTCAGGCATTAGCATCTGCCCTGCCCTGGTTTTTTCTGATAACAGCAATTCATGCACTAAGCCTGCTGATAGTAATAAGAATATTCCGCAGTTACAATGAGCCTGTTCAAAGAATGATCAGATATATGTCACCGGGTATGCTTGAACAGGCCGCGAACAGTAATGATAACGCATATTCTGCAGATTTTTCACTTATTCAGTCAGCTTTGCTATACGGAGAAAAAACTGGCCAGGTTGCGGAAGAGAAACACTTAATCGACCTTCTTGAGGGAAGAAGTACGCTTTTTCGTAGTACCGAAACGATAATGCCTCAAGAAATCAAGAGCGCTCCCTGGATACTTATTGTATGTAGGTTTGATGACTTCTCCAGATTATCAGCCGATCACCGTCAGGATCTATCAAGCTATAGCTTTATGATAATCAATGTAACTCAAGAGTTATTAAATGCGGTTGGGAGTTGTCGCGGCATATCAACTGCAGAAAATGAAATGGTTTTTATATATTGTCCTACACAGGAATTATTGAATAACAGCCAATCTGCGACTATTGACTCCCGTATTAATAGTTCATTGCAGGAAGCACAGCAGTATTTACGACAGTATTTCGGTTTTACTGTTACATATATCTGGACTGATCCAATTCATAACACTAACAAATTTGTGACTGACATCGAAATTGCCAGAAGAGCATTCTCAATCAGATATATAGAGGGTGAGGCACTTCGCTTAAATGCCGTTCAAGCGCAACAAGCAGCTAGAAGGATCAGATATCCCTCCAGCGCAGAGAAACACATTCTAGAGGCAATCAACCTCAAGCAAGCGGACAAACTTGAGGCAGGTCTTGATCTATTTGTCGGGAGTCTATCTGAAGGCTTCACTCCACGCGCCCTGGATTATATCAACCAGCTGATACTTGTAGTCTTCAAGCAGGTTGAACACACAGTAGAACTACAGGAAAATGATTTCGAGATTTATGTAAATACAGGCAAAAGAATTGCCTTGTTGAATAATCTTGACGACATCAGAAACGAACTCCTGACCTTCTGCGAATATCTCATGAGCATTTCATATGAACAATCAAGAGATATGCTGCAGCAAAAGCATGATCAGTTGATAAATGATATTCGTAATTACCTAGCTGACAATATCCAGGATTTCGATTTGTCTCTGGAATCTACTGCTGACAGATTCCAATTATCAGCCGGATATCTAGGCAAGCTGTTTAAATCCGCCACTGGAGTAAATTTCAGTCATTATCTAATTGATTTGCGTCTTAATGAAGCCGCGAAGCTGCTAATAGAGACTTCCTTACCGGCAAAAGCCATCTGCGAAAAAATAGGTATGACAAATGTTACTTATTTCTCAACATTGTTTAAGAAACACATGGGTTTGTCGCCGATACGTTATAGAGAAAAAATCCAGAAGGATTCTCCCGGCTCTACTTGACAGTACCAAGTTGCAATGTTAAGATTATTCTCGCGCTTAGGGGAGTGGCTCAACGGTAGAGCAACGGTCTCCAAAACCGTCGGTTGCGTGTTCGAATCGCGTCTCCCCTGCCATATAAAAATCCCGAAATCGTCTGATTTCGGGATTTTTTCTGTTTTACTATTGTTGATCAAGTGAAGTTATTATTACTATTTATTCAATTACCTCGACCCGAACATTTCGGAAATTGATCTGCGCGATTGATCCGCTTTTGCCCATATTGAACTCCAGTCTTCCATTGTTGTCGTCTTTTTCCGTCATGTCAAATTCAAAAGTGTATGTTTCCCAATCCGTTGACAGACCTACCTTCGTGTCTGGGAAGTAGCGAATCCATCCCCCGGTTGGTGCAGAGATGCATACAATGATGTCGCGCTCCTCTGCTGCGTAAGCGTCGAAGGTAATAAGATACTTATTTCCCTTGATCATCGGCAACTCCGGCTGAACAAGTTGAACTGAATATTCTACTGTACCTTCATTTTCGGAATTGATAATGATCGATTCGTCTTTGATTTCAGAAGAGCCCGCGCCTCCGTTGAACAGCATAAATTTCCAGTTGATATCATCTGTCAGATCTTCGGCTTCGGAAAAATCGCCGTTATAGATCAGATTTCCATCTTCCAGTGGCTCGCGGAAGTCTTTTTCCGGTTTAGAAACATTGGTATCATACTCGGCCTTCTGATACACACGAACATAATCGATCTCAAATTCTGCTAGTGAAAAATCCGTCGTCTCATCAGGATCTCCGGGCCAGTTTCCACCAACTGCCAGATTCATCTGTACGAAAAAAGTTTGATTGAAGGGCGCTGGATATGGTTTCTCGTCTCCACCGTCTTCCGCAGTGAACCAATCGTTCACTGTATTGACTAAGACATCGTCAATATAGAAGCGGATCTCTCCGGGCTCCCACTCAACTGAGAATTCATGGAAATCACTTGCATAGGTTCCTTCACTTAATTTGAGCAATCCCTGTTGCTCACCATGAGGTTCACCGTAGTGGATCGTTGCATAAGCGATATCAGTTTGACTACCTAAGACCTCCATGATGTCGATCTCGCCGCATTTCGGCCATTGTCCATACAAGCTCTCGTCGGTCGGCATCATCCAGATCGCCGGCCACAGCCCTTGTCCCTCTGGAACCTTGGCTCGGGCTACTATTTTTCCATACATGAAGTCCTGTTTATTCTGGCTGTTAACCTTGCCTGAAGTATAGTAATCATTTCCATTGGCGTCCTTCGATACCAATGCCTTGAGCACAAGCGTGCCATCACAAACAAATATGTTATCTTGCGATTCGGTATATTCCTGAAGCTCATTGTTTGTCCAGCCTGTCTCACGGAGCTCACGGTTCCAAATCGTCATATCCAATGCTGTTCCATTGAACTCATCATGCCAAAGCAGCTTATAGTCATCAAGCTCCGGTACCTGATCATTACTGGTCTGATTAACGAGCTCTTGCTCGGTAGTCATCACAGTGGTCGGTGCAGGATTAGTTGTTTCCAATGGTTGTTTGCAGCCTGTGATAGCAATTGCAAAAACCGTGCTTAAGCAGAAAATTAAGAGTTTCTTAGAATAAGTGCTCATAAACTTCCCATCCTTCTCTTTTTTATTTTGTCAAAGTTCTGATCATATTCTTTCTTATTGGGGAATAGTGTTCGTCAGTCAATCCAAAATCCATTTTTTTGTAGGTCCAGATCGCATGGCCGATCTTGTTGTCAGAAAACGCTTCCAGAGTGTCTTCTAGCCAGCGTAGTGTGTCTGAGACAGGCGCCTGATCTATAACCCCGAATTCGCCACAATACAACGGAACGCCTGCTTGTCCAGCGGCAGCGACGGCGGCAGCAATCATTGCAGCAATAAACGCCTTATTTATTTCCTCTGCTTCTGAATTAACGACAGCTTCACCCTGAATACCAAGCATTTCAGAACCGGCTTTGTAGTCCACCATTGAACCTGGGTATGATACGTTTTCCATGCTTATATTTTTGACCCAATGTGCTTTTTGATGCGTAAAGAGCAAAGGCTCATAGAAGTGGAAAGTGTAAATAATGTTATAAGAAGCTGGTGGGTCCAGAAGTTCAAGTGTATCAGCACTATTCCAACGAATACCTCCATAAATGATCGGTGTATTAGGTGCTATTTCACGAATTACCTTAACTGCTCTCTTGATAAGAGCATTCCAGGAGTCGGAATTTTCGCTCTCGACCACCTCATTAAGCAATTCAAAGGCTACATTTGTATATATACCAAATTCTTTTGCTGCCAATTTCCATAATTCAAGAAATTTGGTAACCAACTTATCACTGTTAAATAAGTTATTTTTTCCGCTGTCACCTGCATGATTGAAGTCATACCCGCTCGCCTTATGAAGATCAAGCACAATGTTTATGCCATGCTTCTGGCACCATAACACATTTCTTCTCAATAATTCGATGCCTTCAATAATAGCTTCACCTTCATCAGTTTGAATAACAGAATAGTCAAATGGCAATCGGATATGGTCAAACCCCCATGCCTGAATCTTCTGCACATCTTCTTCAGTGAAAAAGGTCTCATAGTGTTCAGCTTGATGACTGCACTGTGACAAATAGCCACCGATATTAATACCTTTTGCTAATTTCATATACACCTCCTGGATCAAGAAAAGTAATTAGTATATATACTAAGAATCACATAGCTTCAAACATATATATATCTTTAAATTGTCTTTTGTTTCGTTTTTATGACATAATATCTGTGATATATATACATATGTACTAATATAGATCTAGGAGACACTTTCAGATGCATTCAGATCGGGAACTGTACTATAAGGAATATTTACGTCGCGAAACAGGCGCTTTTCGGGCACCTTATACACCTGAGCTTGCATTTTATACTGCAATCAAGACTGGTGACATTAACAGAACTAAGGAGCTCCTTACGCCATCGATAGTTGATAAGCAGGGATTGGGAACACTATCTGCTTATCCTCTTCAGAGTTTGAAATACCATCTTGTTATAACGATCGCGATGATCGCCCGTTATTGCATCGAGGGCGGTATGGATTTATCAGAAGCCTATGGACTAAGTGACCTCTATATTCAGAAAACAGACATCTCAACAGAAACCTCTGACATTGTGACGATTCACCGTGATGCTTGTTTAGACTACGCAAATCGCATGCGGCTACTACGCAAACGAAGGATTCAGAATATGAACATCGTAAGAAGTATCGAGTACATTTACGATAATCTACATACACGAATAACGGTCAGCCAGCTTTCAAGACATATCGGACTTGATCCTGCCTATATGTCTCGTCTCTTTAAGAAAGAGGTAGGTGTAACGATCTCTGAATATGTTAGATCGCAAAAAATTGAGACTGCAAAGAACATGCTTGTCTATTCGGGCTATAGCGCTGCTCAGATCGCTTCAATTCTTGCATTCCCAAGCCAAAGCTATTTTTCCGAGATCTTTAAGAAGCACACAGGTATGACTCCTTCGCAATATCGCAAGGCACATGCCTGGGATATTGGTCTTGGACAACACAGCAGCTCTGCTGATAATTTTATCGACGAGTGATTATTTTTCTTGTATTAGACCACTATCACTTATTGTGCATACTCAGTGAGCTGAAGCAATTATTGACCTTGACACCAAGTAAATAACCAAGTAAAATTGTGGAGGTTCTACGGGGTGTAGCTCAGGTGGCTAGAGTGCTTGCTTGGGGTGCAAGAGGTCGCAGGTTCAAGTCCTGTCACTCCGACCAGAAAACAAGAAGCCGGCATTTTGCCGGCTTCTTGTTTTTTCTTCTTTTTAGACTCGCGAAAATGATATCATATAGACAACAATGCTTTGGAGGGAATTATACCAATGAACTTATTTCCTGGACGTGATAATAAACCTGATTGGAATGATCCCGATATCAGATCGATAAATGCTTCATCAGCAAACGGTTGCCTGATCCCTTTTCCAACTTATAAAAAATGCTTCGATGCCGTGTCTGATTATCGTAGATATTTGTCAGACTATGTTCATTTACTTAACGAAGGCTGGGTTCGAAAAGGATATGACCATGTATATGATCTTCCTGAAAAAATAAACTGGCCTCACGATGATTCTGAAAAAATCAATCTGCCTTATTATACAAACCAATATAGTAATAACAAATCTGTTAATGCTCTTCCCTATGCTGACGTTCATCAGCCAGTAACACTTCTGGCCCATAATTGCATACTGCCACATTACTGGAGCAGCCTGCGCAAGAAGATTACTTTTGCCGGGATGGCTTGTGCTTTTCATTTGTTTGTAAATGGCAGACCAGCTGGTTACTCTGATGTCAGGCATACCCCTATCAGTTTCGATATTACATCGTTTTGGCATGAAGGGGAAAATGAAATTGCTCTTGTGTTATATTCCAGCGCCGCTAGCGACCATATCAGGGGCGGCTGGCACGATCGTATCTCAGGAATTCTATCTGATATTTATATAGAGGCATTTCCAGCAATTTATCTGTCTGATGTTAACCTGAACTGTGAGCCTCAAAATTCAGACCATACAAAATGGTCATTTAGTATTATGGCTGAACTATCATCATGCAGGATATCCTTGGAGAGTCCTTCAGTAAGGTTTGACCTGTATGATGACTACAAATTACTTGTCAGCAGAGAAATCGATGCTGTCTTGCAGCCACTGATGGACAGCAGCCGGAAGCTTGACAATGTGAAAACCATTAGCAGCGTAGAATATTCAGTCGATCTGGAGGAAATTAAACCATGGTCAGCAGATCAGCCGAATGTTTATGACCTATATATTACACTGTCTGACAATCGCGGATATGAACAGGTCAGCTATCATATGCCGGTCGGCTTCAGAAAGCTTGAACGAAAAGGTAATAGTTTTTTGCTAAATGGCAGACCTCTCATATTGACTACAGCAAACTCAGTCATCAGCTCTGATATATCTGCTTCTACCGAGGCAGGTATTGCAAACAAGTATTCAACAGTTGCAGAAAGAATTAGTGACAAACTGATTGAAGTTAAAAAGTCCGGCTGCAATTGTCTCTTCCTCTCTGATGGTATCAAAGATCCTGCTGTTTTCGAACTTGCAGATATGCTTGGTCTATTTCTTATCGTATCAACTGATATCTATCCGGATAATTTTACTGCCACTGAGTTAACAGGCAGATGGCCGATTCAGACAGCAGCAGATTTTTGGACAAATATCATGAGTGCAGCAGCTGCTGATCTGATAAACACTGCCAAAGCACATTGCTCTGTTATTGCCTGGAATATCGGCCATAATCTTACGAAATGGCCGCAGCTGGATAGACTTTTAAAAACTTGTACTGGTATTGATCAATCAAGATTGCTCATGGTTCCAGCCAGTGAAGGGGCTGACAGAGACCACCCTTCTGTATATTTCGCATCTTCTGGTCTAAAAGCAGTGATCACAAATAATTTGAAACAAATATCCAAATACCAAGACTTGAACCTGCCTTTATTTTTTGCTTCTGCAAATATTTATCATCTTGCTAATGATAATTCTGATACTCTTTATTTGCTAAAAACAGGTAAACTGCCTATATTCGGAACTTTTTTACTTAATAATCCTAGTACCGCCTCGACAGTACCTGACTATCTTGCTGAAACTGCTTCACTTAAAAATTTACACGCTTCAATCGATATTGACCAAGGCAACCTTGTACTTCATAACCTGCATCCTTTTGCAGTTATCAGTAACATTGTTGTTGACTGGCAGAGTAATGATAATCAAAATTGGATATCAGGAAGCAAGATCGAAGCTGATATATTAGGTGCAGGCAGCTCAATGTCTTTGAAACTAGAAGAAATTGGTGAAATTATCCAGAAACCTTCACATATTAATTTCAAAATCAGCTGGACAGATAACTCATGGCCACACCAGGGACAACGCAGGACCGTCTGTTTCACGCTGCCATGGTCAGAGCATGACCGGACATTGATCGAACCACCTTCAGGCCGCTACACCCCTCTGAGCCACGGCAGGATACGGCTAGAGCAGGATCGTCATCATCTTCTTATATCAGGCAGTCGCTTCTGGTTTATTTTTAATAAGATAACTGGAAGTTTTGAGAGCTGGCGGTGTGGAGAAACTGAACTCTTAAGCTCTATTGATAATAAGCTTGGTGCAGGACCTTATTGGCAGTTAACTTATAGAGACAAAAATGAATCCGTACTTACAGTATGCTCAAGTCATGTTGAGAGCATCATCTATGATTGTGATGGTGATGGTGCTGTGATTGAGGTGAAAAGTCTCATAACAGCAAATGATCTGCTTCGGTTTATCGGTACTACGCGTTATGAAATTAGTCACAAAGGAGAACTTAAAATTGCAGCCGGCATCGAATATGACAGTTCTTCAGACATGATTACAGAAAACAGTCTTATAAATCTGGAGCTTGTATTTGATCTCAGCAGACATCTTAATCAGCTTCAGTGGTATGGTTTTGGCCCGACTGCTGTTGAGAGTCTTATTTGCAGCAAGCTGCAACCTTTGCCCGCCTATCCTCACCCTAATAATTGGCTTAGAATGCATAGCGAGCTTATTTCCTCAAATGCTCAGAGCTGGTACGGCGCGCATTGGCTCTATACCGGTAATGAACAGGGTTTAGGTCTTCTGATAAAATCAGACAGTTTTTTCAGCTTCGCTGCATCTCAACTTGCTGCCGACATACATAATCAAGACAGCAGACAATTTTTCAGCAGACATTATGGACAACTGAGACTTGAATTTGCAAGACTGCAATCTACAAGTGATTTTGAAGATAACAGCAACATAAATGGCAATATACCAAGTGTTTTTGAAAAGCAAAAAGGCCAGAGCATTGCTGTCATCAAAAGACAGTATATACTCCAGCCTTCGGCTTTGAATTTTATCTAAACTTATTTATTAAAAATTACGCTCATTAGGACGTCTTGGCTGATCATTGTCGCTTCTAGGACCGTCTCTTCTAGGTCCACGGTCTGAACGATTGCGATCAGGACGATCATTAAATCTAGGACCGCCTCTTGTATCGCGTCTTCTGTCAGGACGGTCATTTCTTGATGATCCAGGACGAGCGCCTTCTTCCGCTTCATTGTAATCAGCAGGCTTCTCCTGACAATCACGAACAGAAAGATTCAAACGACCTTGTCCGTCTATTTCAAGAACCTTTACCTTAACAGTCTGACCGACCTCAAGTACATCTTCGACCTTTTCAACGCGCTTCCAGGCTAACTTGGAAATATGTACCAGACCTTCTTTGCCTGGGGCGATCTCAACGAAAGCACCAAATGCCATCAGGCGTGTTACGATACCATCAAAAACAGTTCCCGGCTCTGGATCAAAGACAATACTGCGAATCCATTTAATGGCTGCTTCAGCTGCTTCGCTGTTTGGTGAAGCAATATAAACATGACCGATTGCGCCATCTTCTTCGATATCGATCTCTGTCTTAGTCTCTTCAGTAATCTTGCGGATAACCTTGCCGCCCTGACCGATAACTTCTCTGATCTTATCAGAAGGGATGTCGAGCTTCTCGATCTTTGGAGCAAAGCTAGACAGCTGTTCACGTGGTTTTTCGATACAAGGTACAATTACTTCGTTGATGATCTGCAGTCTGCCCTTGCGGGTCATTTCAAAAGCATCACGAATTATGTCATATGAAAGACCGTCTACCTTGATATCGACCTGGATAGATGTGATACCGTCTTCAGTACCGGCCACCTTGAAGTCCATGTCACCGAAGAAGTCCTCGATACCCTGGATATCCATAAATACGAGGTAGTCCTGATCATTCTCTTCATTGACGATCAGTCCGCTCGATATACCGGCAACTGGTTTCTTGATCGGAACACCGGCAGCCATCAAAGCTAGTGTACTAGCACATACTGAACCCTGAGATGTTGATCCATTGGACATAAGGATCTCAGATACACAGCGGATTGCATATGGGAATTCTTCTTCACTAGGCAGAACAGGTATAAGCGATTTCTCAGCAAGTGCACCATGACCGATTTCACGGCGTCCTGGTGATCTAGCTGATTTAGCCTCACCCACGCTATAACCAGGGAAATTGTAATGATGAATATATCTCTTCTGGTCCTCATTATCAAGACCATCGAGTATCTGAGCTTTTCCCAGTGTAGCAAGTGTACAAGTTGTTAGAACCTGAGTCTGTCCACGCTGGAACAGTCCAGATCCATGAACTCTTGGCAACAGATCTACCTGAGCAGAAAGCTCACGAATATCATTTAGACCACGGCCGTCGACTCTCTTATGTTCCTTGAACAGATAGTCTCTGACAGTCTTCTTCTCGAGCTTATAAATCGCATCACCTGTATAAGTTACCCATTCAGGATTAATGCTCTCAAGATGTTCTGCTGTTTTTTCTTTTAGCACACCGACTTGAGCATCTCTAATAGACTTATCAGGAGATAATACAGCCTGCTTCATATCCTCAGAAGCAAAGGCTGCAACAGCCTCGAAAACCTCTGCAGGCATATTAGATGACTGATAGCTGAATTTTTCCTTACCGATCTCAGCGACTATTTTTTTGATAAAACGGCACTGCTCCTGGATGACCTTATGACCTTCGATGATCGCCTCGAGCATTTTATCGTCGGGGATCTCATTGGCGCCAGCCTCGATCATGCATACTTTTTCTTCAGTACCGGCCAGTGTGAGCTGAAGATCACTCTTCTCTCTCTGAGCTTCTGTAGGATTTACGATAATTTCACCATCAACGATACCAACATGAACACCGCCTATAGGGCCGTTCCAAGGGATATCAGAAATGGAAACTGCAATCGATGAGCCAATCATAGCTGCGATTTCAGGAGAATTATCCTGCTCAACTGACATTACAAGATTATTGATTGAAACATCATTACGAAGATCCTTCGGGAAGAGCGGACGCATCGGGCGGTCTATAACTCTTGATGTCAAAACTGCCTTCTCTGTAGGTCTGCCTTCTCTCTTGATGAAGCCGCCCGGGAAGCGGCCGACACTATAAAGCTTCTCTTCATAATCAACACTCAGCGGGAAAAAATCGATTCCCGGTCTGGGTGAATTTGATGCTGTTGCTGAAGACATGATAACTGTATCACCATATCTTACCAGACATGAACCGTTCGCAAATTGTGCCAGTTCACCTGTCTCGATGACCAGCGATCTGCCGGCCAGAGTCATTTCAAATACTTTTTTCATTAATGTACCTCCATTGTTTGATCTAAGATTAAGATACTTGCTTAGCATCTTTTCCCGTAATGGCGGTAGCATGTAGGTTCCGGGGCCGACCTCTTCAGCCGCGCAGCCTACCTTCTACAGCCTACGGGTTCAAATTATACTGTAATTGTTCTGCCGACAGCTGTGAAAAATGGTGAGTTTTAAGCTCACCATTTCCACAACGGCAGATACGATTACTTCCTGATATGCAGCTTCTCAATGATCGTACGATAACGCTCGATATCGATACTGATCAGATAATCGAGAAGACCACGACGACGTCCGACCATCATCAGAAGACCACGACGTGAATGGTGATCATTCTTATGAGTCTTCAGATGTTCAGTCAGATGATTGATACGCTCTGTGAGTAATGCTACCTGTACTTCAGGTGAACCTGTGTCTCCCTCATGACGTGCATAGGTTGTCATGATTTCTGCTTTTTTAGCCTTGTCCATTATATTTCCTCCTTGATATTCACCGTAGACAAAGTATATGGTCGGACGATCCATAAACCTTGTCATGGCAGACTATTAAAAATTCTAACATATGCTGGTTTGTTTGTAAAGAAATCACAGTTCAATATCGCTGCATATTATTGCTGATGCTCCAATTGTGTCTCCAGGTACGTCCACATAATCAACATGCAAAAAACAGATACAAGATCAATATACGAACTCTTCTCCCTGATCCTTGATGATGACTTGATTGGCTGCATCCTGATCAGTCAGCTTCTCAGTATAGCCGATGATCCTGGCATCAAGTTTAAACGTTGCGGCAGTTTCAATGATCGCTGCAGCAGAGTCCTGATCACAATACAGTTCCATGCGATGGCCCATATTGAATATCTGGTACATTTCATGCTGTTTAACATCTCCAGACTCAAAGATTGCCCTGAAGACCGGCGGACGCTCAAACAGGTTGTCTTTTACATATCTGAGTCCATGACCGAAATCACGGCATTTAACCTGACCGCCGCCTGTGCAATGAATGATACCACTGATACTATTGCCATGCTCCGCAAGAATTCTGCGAATTACAGGCAGATAAGTTCTAGTCGGCGACAGAACAGCTTCACCTGCTGTCAGCGTGCTACCGGGCAGTTTGTCCTCAGCGTGATAAAGTCCACAGTAAGCTTTGTCTGCTGGCATCGTATCGGCATAGGTCTCTGGGAACTGGTCGCGATAATCTGAATGAAGAAGAAGGTGTCTGGCGGCTGTAAGGCCGTTGGAACCAATACCTGAGTTCTCTCTATCTTCATAATTGGTCTGACCAAATGAGGCCAGACCGATAATCACCTGATCAGGTTTTATATCTG
The DNA here is from genome assembly GCA_012727965.1 of Clostridiaceae bacterium. Lineage (GTDB taxonomy): Bacteria > Bacillota > Clostridia > Saccharofermentanales > UBA5734 > JAAYFZ01. Next base: position 13,301 of record JAAYFZ010000016.1, on the reverse strand, counting down.
CAGCATTTATCACATTCGCACGCGGAAGACGAACAACCACTGTCGAATCACAGATGACAGTTCTGACCAGATCACCAACATCAGCAGTTTCACCGCCTGTCATCGTAATCTTGACATCATGCGCTGCCATTTTATCAATGAAGCTGTCATAACCGTTGATAATTGCTGCCAGACATTCGGCATTGACCCGATGTGCGTTTCTACCAATCGTATTGGATACAAGAAAATTATCAGTCGCGCCAATACAGGCAAGATCATCTGTATTCATAACAAGCGAATCCTGCGCGATGCCGGCAAACCAGGAAGTGTCACCAGTCAGTCTATACATCAAATATGCTGCCGAAGATTTGGTACCTGCACCATCAGCATGGACCGCACTGCACCAGTTGTCATCACCGGCCGGATCTTCGATAACTTTACAGAATGATCCTGGGAAAAGACCCTTAGACTGATTAGCAACCGCTAGTTTTACATCGTCCTTTGTCGGTGAAACACCGCGTGATAAATATGATTCTGCTTTCATGAGGTCCTCCAAAATAAAAAAATGCTTTCTGAGTTGATCTATAAGCCGGGTCCTGTCGTGGACAGTCATCTATCTAGGCCAATCATTTCTGAATGGCTCAAGCCACCTCCCCGGGACATGCGGGCCACATTAATGTCCCTCCACGGTGTTGCTCCAGGTGGGGTTTACAGAGCCGGACTGTCGCCAGCCCGCTGGTGAGCTCTTACCTCGCCTTTCCACCCTTACCGATTATTACCGGCGGTATATTTCTGTTGCACTATCCTTGAAGTCGCCTTCACCGGGAACTACCCGGCACCCTGCCCTTTGGAGCCCGGACTTTCCTCACGCACAGGTTTTCACCTTATGCCTGCGACTATCCAATCAACTCAGAAAGCCACCTTATTATAATCCAAGCCCATGTCAACGGTAAAGGACATTTGTGGGAAATCATTTTTCAGTCGCTCGGCGAGCGGTTTAAGTACTACTCTTTCTGTGACATCATGCCCGGCATCGATTAGAGCGATGCCTCTGTTAGCAAGAGCTAATGCAACATTATGCTTGGCTTCTCCAGTGATCACGGTGTCAATATCCAGAAGATCAAGATCAGCTATCCATTCCTCAGAAAATGATCCTGGGAAAACTGCGACTCTTGAAACCATAGGATTACTATCGGTATTAATTCTGCAGCCTGGACTTCCAAGTTTTTCAACAACTATTTGTCTTATTTCTGATAGCTTGATCGGCTGATAAAGATCCGCATAACGTCCATGACCGGCATCAGCAAAACCGGCTATTTCAATGTTTTGAGGGAATACAGTTTGCCATTTGTCTGTTTCCAAATCCAAAGCCAGTGCCAGACTGTCAGCGACACCCCCGGGAGCAGCATCAAGATTAGTATGTGCGCTGAAAACAGCTATTTTGTGTCTGATCAGGTCATAGAGAAGCTGCTGCTCTGGAATATCAGCCCTAACTGTTTTTACAGGTACGAAAATCAAGGGGTGATGTGTAATGATCAGCTCAGCCCTTGCAGCCTTGGCTCTGGCAATGGCCGAACTTGTTATATCGAGACATAACAAGGCTGCGGTTATTTCTGTTTCCAGACTTCCTGTCTGAAGACCAACCGGGTCCCAGCTCTCTGCCAGTGCTGCCGGTGCAATTGCTTCAATTTTTCTTACAACTTCCGCTATTGTTGGCATGAGAATAACCTCCTTATCGGCTGTTTATGCCAGCATTTGCTCTATTTGCTTCAACAAATCAGCTAGCTCAGGTTTCCCTCGGACGGCTTTTGCCAGTGCAGTTCTCTTATCTTGCAGATACTCTTGCCATAAAGGGTCATCGGTCATGTCTTGATTTTTTCTCAGCAGGACTGGACCTAGCCAGGCGGACAGAGTATCAAACTCCTGATCAACAGTTCCATTAATATTTGAATAGCTCACCTTGATTACAGTGTAAAAGTGCTTTCTATCTCTGATGATACTCTCATCTTCAATCGAAAACCCATTTCGAATCAACCAGGACCGCAATTCAGGAATAGATCTTTGCGGTTGCAGTATCAGCTTTAGTCCGGCGGGAATATCGTCAAGACGGGAGTCAAGGATCTTCATGATCTCAAGACCGCCCATCCCGGCGATTATTACAGTATCACCATCACATAGCGCAATATCTTCAAGACCATCACCTATTCTGGCCTCGATTCTATCGCTCATTCCATACTTATCGATATTACTTTTTGCTCTGGCAACCGGACCGCTTCGCAGATCTGAGGCAATAGCTGTGCTGCAGGTATTTCTGCCTGCAAGCCAGATCGGCAAATATGCATGATCTGTGCCGATATCGATTATTCTGTCAGTTTTTTCAGTCACCATATCAGCGATCGCTCTGAGCCTGGGGCTAAGCAGAGGCAATACCGGTTCGTGATTTTCGGATCGTTCCATCTTAATCGAGATAATCCTTCAGCTTCTTGCTGCGGCTAGGATGACGCATCTTCCTAAGCGCTTTTGCCTCGATCTGTCTGATACGTTCACGGGTAACGTTAAACTCCTTGCCGACTTCTTCAAGAGTTCTCGTTCTGCCATCGTCAAGTCCGAACCTCAGTCTCAGAACTTTTTCTTCTCTGGGTGTCAGGCCTTTCAAGACTTCGAGAAGCTGTTCCTTCAGCAGGGTAAAAGCCGCCTGATCAGCAGGTGATGGTGCATCGTCATCTGGTATGAAGTCACCAAGATGACTGTCCTCTTCTTCACCGATCGGTTTCTCCAGTGATACAGGTTCCTGTGAAATTTTCATGATCTCACGGACCTTCTCAACAGTCATACCCATTTCATTGGCAAGTTCCTCAGCTTCTGGTTCTCTGCCAAGTTCCTGGATAAGCTGACGCTGAATTCTAATCAGCTTATTGATCGTTTCAACCATATGAACAGGTATTCTGATCGTACGAGCTTGATCAGCTATAGCTCTGGTAATTGCCTGTCTGATCCACCAAGTCGCATACGTACTGAATTTATAGCCCTTTAGATAATCAAATTTATCAACAGCCTTGATAAGACCAAGATTGCCTTCTTGAATCAGGTCAAGAAACTGCATGCCTCTGCCCACATATCTCTTGGCTATACTTACTACCAGCCTGAGATTCGCTTCACAAAGAGCGTTTTTCGCATCCTCATCACCATCAAGCATTGCCTGAGCGAGTTCTTTTTCCTGATCAGCTGTAAGAAGAGGAACCTTGCCGATTTCTTTTAGATACATACGTACAGGATCATCAACGCCGATACCATCGATCGAACTGATTTCGACCTCTGAATCACTGACATCCTCTTCAACAGAATTGTCGGCAACAACTTCTATGCCAAGTCCTTCAAGCTTCTCAATTACCTTCTCAGCCTGATCGATATCTATATCAGAAGCCTCTACCAGATCCATAACATCTTTCGATGATATTTTGTTGGCATTTTCTTTTGCCTTCTTGATTAGTTCATTGATAAGGCCCAAACGTTGTTCCTTGATGACATCTCCGCTTGATATTTCTTCCGAAACAACAGCAGCAGATTCCTTATCACCAGAACTCTTCTTAGCAACGGTTTTCTTGCGTGCAGGAGCTTTTTTCTTAGCTGGCGCTGCTTGCTCCGGTGCTGCTTCTTCAGTCTCAACAACCTTTGACTCTACCATGTTCTCCTCAGCAGCCTTCAGTTCAGCCTTCTGCTCTTCCTGGATCTCATTTTTGTTTTCCTTTTTCATCAGCGATACCTCCGCATATATTATCTTATTTATTATTTCTGCTATTTATGTTCAATTGATATTTGGTCAAAATTCTGTGTTGTATTGTTCCTTCAGATGCGCATAATCTTGTGATAGCTTCAGTAGTTCATTGCGCAGTTCTCTGGTTTCATGCTCTTCGTTGACCTCATTCAACTTCTGTTCAAGCTTTTTTTTGTTGATCAGCAACTGCTTCATACGTGTACGCAGCATCCACAGGCGGGCAGCTTTTGTTTCTCTCTGGCTGCCGAGAATATCATCGATCTGCATACTGGCCTTGGCCAAGAGCTCCTTCAACTCTCTGCCTCTTATCACTGTATCACCTGCAAGATCAAGCAATCTCGAAGAGTCCAGTCTAGCCTCCGATAGAAGCGGCATTGCCTCAACAAAAAGCTGCCTCATTGTCCCTTGAGAAAAATCTGCAGGACTTGGTTTATCCTTCATTTCCAGCCAGCATCCAGGATATGAAGCCAGAAGCACAATCAAATATATTTCTTCTTTTGTAATTTGATCTTTGTTTTCTTCCTGCTTCCTGGTCAAATCCATCTGTCTCTGGCGCAGCTGCTGTTTGAGAAGATCTTTATTCTTGTCGGCTGCAGGTACTAACTTGCGCCTCTCAATTTCTCTGATTACTATGTCTTTGCTGGCATGAAGTTCTGCAGCCAGTTTGTCTGCATATAGTTCCCTGACTATGCCATTGTCCAGTTCGGCAAGAATATCGCAGGCTCTATCCTGATATTCGATAATATCCAGTCCCTTATCGGTCTGACTGTCTCTGCGAGCACAATATAGACGATAATCAAGCAGAGGCATCGACTTCTCGACCAATGCATGAAATCGTTCAGGACCGTTTTTACGAATATATTCATCGGGATCCTTGCCATCAGGCACCATCAAAACTGACACATCCATATCCTTGCCTGCCAAAATTTCAAGGCCTCTCAGCGCGGCCTTCTGACCAGCAGCATCGGCATCAAATCCAATGATTATCTTCTCAGTATATTTGCGCAGCAGTATCGCCTGCTGTTCTGTCAGTGCAGTCCCAAGAGCGGCTACTGCCTGATCTATGCCAGCCTGATGCATCGCGATAACATCAAGATAACCCTCGACAATAATCAAATTATCAGTTCTGCTGGCTTTTGCCAGGTTGAGACCATAAAGATGACGTCCCTTGGTGTAAATAGGTGTTTCAGGCGAGTTGATGTATTTCGGCAAACTATCATCAAGCACACGACCGCCAAAAGCTACTACTTTGCCAAGCACATCGAAAATAGGAAACATTAGTCTTCCGCGGAATAAATCAATAAGATTGCCCTGTTTAGTTTTCTTAAACAAACCACTGGCTTCGATTTCTTCAGTTGTAAAACCCTTACTCTGCAAGTGTTTAAGCAACGCATCCCAATTATCAGGTGCAAAACCGAGTCCGAATTTCTTCGCGGTTGCCGGGGAGATTTCTCTCCTTCTTAGATAATCTTGAGCCGGTTTGCCTATATTACCGATCAGTTGCATATAAAACCAGCGGGCTGCCTCCAGCATCGCCTCATGCAGGCGCTTGCTTAGTTCGCTGCGGCGGCGCCAACCCTCATCATCTGGCTCAGGCAAAGCTATTCCCGCTTTCTCAGCGAGTATCTGCAATGCTTGAGGATAAGACACATGCTCAATTTCCTTGATAAAATTTATGACATTGCCGCCCTTATGACAGCCAAAACAGTAGAATATCTGCTTCGAAGGCGAGACGCTGAAAGAAGGGGTATCCTCCCTGTGAAAAGGGCAGAGACCGAAATAATTCGCAGAACTCTTGCGATCGAGAGTAACGTATTGCTCAACGATCGAAACCAATTCATTGCGGCTCTTGATTTCTTCAACTATATTGTCAGGAATCATCGGACTGATAGCATGTGCCTTCTTTCTAACTTATATTTGCCGCGCTCTTCTGATCGATCAGTAATTTCCCAATCGACCAGAAGGCCGCAATATATAGTATTCGCTATTGAAGGCAAAATACCTCTATTTGTTTTAAGGGGGCAGAGGACAAAATAATTATGGTAACAAATCAAACCTGGCGGCTTTTTAACCATAATGAACATTCAAGGCGTTTTTTCTGCATGGCGCAGCCTATGGGATCGGAGCCAGTAATACTACCGCTGACATGATAGCTATTAGCAGCACAGCCACCGCTGCAGAAAAATTTAGCCCAGCAGTCATGGCATTCTGGCTTGTCAGGTACCATGAGCTGCTTAAATGGATGTTGAACAACAGTATCAAGAGTAATAGGTTCATCCATTACATTGCCCATTTTGAACTGTTCTTCACCGACAAACTGATGACATGGATAGATATCGCCCTCAGGTGTAACAGCACAATACTCCATGCCGACACCACAGCCCTTGAGACGTTTGAAAGCACAAGGGCCATTGCTGAGATCCATAACAAAATGGAAAAAGTTGAAGGCATTGCCATCTCTTCTACGCTGATCTATGATCTGAGCAAGACGCTCATATTCAGCCTCAATCGTGGGCAGATCCTCTTGTCTGATTTCATAGCCGCTGCCTGGCGGTGCAACAACCGGTTCCATCGAAACCTGATCACCGAGTTCAGCCAAATGCAGCACATCTTCGGCAAAATCGAGATTGTGCCTTGTATAAGTCCCACGCAGGTAGTATTGTCCTTTTCCTCTGACTTCGAGAAATTTCTTGATATTTCTGACAACACGATCATGTGAACCATGTCCGCCTGCATCTGGACGCATACGGTCATGGACAGCTGGACGCCCATCAATACTGAGAACACAGTTTTCAAAATTCTCATTAATGAAATCAATCTTATCTTGATCAAGAAGCATGGCATTTGTTGTAATCGTAAGTCTAATGATCTTATCTGTTTCTGTCATACGCTGGCGGCAGTATTTTACAAGCGCAACAACGACTGGCCAATTCATCAGTGGCTCCCCACCGAAAAAATCGATGTCAAGATGTTTGCGTGGACCAGAAGCCTCTATCAAAAAATCAATTGCCCGGCGGCCAACCTCTTCAGATAACATTGACCTATGACCTGTCCCGAAATCTCCTGTACCGGCAAAACAATACTCGCAACGAAGATTGCAATCATGACAGAGATGCAGACACATCGATTTGATGCGGGGTTGATCAGGGTATAGCTGCTCGACAGTAACCTCTCTGGCAGGGCAGAAAAGCTCTTCGCGATCGATCAAAGTGTCGATTTCATCGGCTATCTCATAAATGTCAGTACCATAAGTTATGGCTAATCTCTCAAGCTCTGGCATAGCAGGTCTTGTGCCAGCAGCTGCCTGATAAAGCCCAATTACCTCTGAAGCCATATCATCTATTCGGTGAAGTGCTCCGCTCTCTGAATCGAATACCAGGTATTCACCCAGCATTTTAAACATATGAACCAATTTGATTCCTCCATACACACAAATAGTGAAAAGCCACTAAGGCTCTTCACTATTTTGTCAGTTTACACTAATTAGGAAAAGCAGTCAGATAACTGTTCAGCGCTGTATCTGCTCACATGGCTGATTGGCAACTGTGCAGCTGGTCTTACAGGCTGACTGGCAAGAGGTCTGGCACTCGCCGCAGGCTGAGGAATGCTCAGCTGGCTGAATGCAAACGCCGCTAATTGTCTGAATGTGCTTCATATTTGTGTCCCCCTGAAAAATATATTCTTACTATTTCGACCTGTTAACAGGTTGATTTTTACTCTGTAACTGGCTTAACGACTGTATTTACAGCTGTCTTCTTAAAAGTTACCAATGTGTTGGCAACACTTGTTGAAATTGTGACTTCGTCGTCCTTGATATTGACTACGCGTCCGACTATGCCGCCAATAGTGACAACATTGTCGCCGACTACCATAGCACTGATCTGTTCACGTAACTTCTTTTCCTTTTTTCTCTGTGGACGGATCAGCAGGAAATACATCAGGCCGAACATTAATCCCAATGGCAATACTAAACCTAGTATGCTCTCAATTCCACCGCCAGCAGCGCCCGTTGTTAAAACAATATTGGTCATATTCATTTATAGAAGCCTCCCGATTATCTTCTGCCTGAACAATCTGCAGGCAGTTTCTGAACAAATCATATACTAACACTGTAAGTAATATAATTGCAACAGTTTGTTGTCACTGTTGTTATCATTTAACTTCATATCCAAATTCTGCGAAGAATTCATTGCGGAAATCAAGAAGCCTGTCCTCACTGATTGCCAGTCTTACATCTTCCATCAATTTGAGCAGAAAATGTATATTGTGCCATGAAGCCAGTCTCAGACCAAACATTTCATTTGCTTTGATCAGATGCCTGATATATGCCCGGCTGTAATTTTTGCAGACATAACAATCACATTTTTCGTCGAGCGGACCGAAATCTCTGGCGAACTTGCGGTCGCGAACGATCATTCTGCCTTTATGTGTCAAAACTGTACCGTTTCTACCGATCCTGGTCGGTAAAACACAATCGAACATATCGATGCCGCGGATCGATCCTTCGATCAGATAATCCGGCGAACCAACTCCCATCAGATAACGAGGTTTATCAGATGGCAGGATCGGCACTGTCGCATCTAACATCTCATACATCAGATGTCCCGGTTCTCCGACACTAAGCCCACCCAAAGCATAGCCTGGCAAATCAAATTGTGTGATCTCTTTGGCACTTTGTTGTCTGAGATCGGCATAAGTCCCGCCTTGTACGATGCCAAACAGCGCCTGTTTCTGAGGATTCTTATGAGCTTTTATACAGCGTTCAAGCCAACGTGTTGTTCTCTCCAAAGAATGTTTTGCATAGCTGTGTTCAGCTGGCCAGGGCGTACACTCGTCAAAAGCCATGATTATGTCTGCTCCGAGATCGTTTTGTACCTCGATCGATTTTTCTGGTGTGAGGATATGCTTGGAGCCATCAATATGTGATCTGAAATGAACGCCCTCTTCATTGATTTTGCGGTTTTCACTCAGACTGAATACTTGAAATCCCCCACTGTCAGTGAGAATTGCCCTATCCCAATTCATGAATTTATGCAGACCACCGGCTTCTCTGACAATATCACTTCCCGGCCGCATCCATAAATGATAAGTATTAGACAGAATAATGCCTGCACCCATTGATTTGACTTCATCAGGACTCATACCCTTCACAGTGGCCTGTGTACCGACTGGCATAAACGCGGGGGTATCGAAGCTGCCATTTGGTGTATGTACAGTTCCTAGTCTCGCACCGGTTTGTGCACATATATGCTTGAGCTCGTACCATACCGGGAATTTGGTTGAATTATCCATTCTCGTACTCACTTTCCTGATTGTTCTTAGGCAGCTTTTCGCCTTGCAAACCTGATTCTGCGGCCAGCGGGTATATAAGCATGGCATCGCCGAAGCTGAAAAACCTATATTGTTCATTGATCGCTGCCGAATACGCAGCCATTATTCTTTCATGGCCTGCTAGCGCTGCGACCAGCATCAGCAATGTCGATTCCGGCAAATGAAAATTTGTTATCAAACCATCTATTGTTTTAAATATATAGCCTGGGTAAATGAAAATATCTGTCCAGCCGCTCTGTGCTTGCAGTTGCCCTTGATTTTCACCAGCTACAGCTTCCAATACCCGACAGCTGGTCGTGCCTACAGCAATTACGCGTCCACCTGATTTTTTTGTTTCATTGACACAGTCTACTGTTTCCTGGCTCAGCTCATAATATTCCGAATGCATTTCATGCTCTAGAATATTGTCGACTTTTACCGGTCTGAAAGTTCCTAAACCTACATGGAGTGTAAGTTCAGCTATTTTTATGCCTCTGCGCTTGAGCTTATCCATCAGCTCTGGTGTGAAATGCAATCCTGCAGTCGGTGCTGCTGCTGAACCATCCTGTTTGGCATACACAGTCTGATAACGCTGCTTATCCTCAAGCTGCTCATGAATATATGGCGGCAGCGGCATCATGCCGGCCTCATCGAGGATTTCCTCCCAGATACCATCATAAATAAATCTGACAAGCCGGTTTCCACCCTTCACAACTTCGACTATTTCTGCTGAGAAGCGATCAGGAATAAAATCAACGAATTGACCCTCGCGCAAACGCCTGCCAGGTCTGACCATGCATTCCCAGACATCACCTTCGACTCTGCGCAGAAGCAGCACCTCACAGGCAATACCGCTGCCTCTTTTGCTGCCGAGCAGTCTTGCCGGTAAAACTTTGGTATTGTTGATCACCAGACAATCACCTGAAGACATCCAGTCAGGCAGCACAGAGAATACAGAATGTATTGGCAGACTGCCATCGGGTTTTAGAACCATAAGCCTTGAACTGTCGCGCTTTTCCAACGGATGCTGCGCGATCAGCTGCTCCGGCAATTCATAGTAAAAATCCTGTTTTTTCAGCATAGGGCTCCTCTTCTGTTTCATTGACGATAAACCAGTGATAATGATATGATTATTGAGACTATGTGTCAATCTTAGCGGGTACATATTATTTGCACCCTTAGACAGAAAACAGGCCGCAAACGGCCAATATTACTGGAGGAAGTCACTATGAAAAAGCCCGTATTTACTGGCTCAGCTGTTGCAATTGTAACGCCATTTACAGATAAAGGTATCAACTTCGAGAAACTCTCTGAGTTGTGTGAATTCCATATCAAAAACAAAACTGACGCGATTCTGGTCGCTGGGACGACCGGAGAAGCTTCTACCATGCCTGATGCTGAGCACCTCTCGGCCATAGGTCATGTTGTTAAGGTCGTTGGCGGAAGGCTGCCCGTTATAGCGGGTACCGGCAGTAATGACACAGTTCATGCGGTCGAGCTCACAAGGCGTGCCTGCGAACTTGGCGCTGACGCGATACTAAGCGTGACTCCATATTACAATAAATGTTCACAAGAAGGTCTCTATCAGCATTTCAAACATGTGGCTGAGGCCTCAGACAAGCCTATAATTCTCTATAATGTCCCTTCAAGGACTGCTTTGAATATCGCTCCGCAAACTTATAAGCGCCTAAGTGCACTGCCAAATATCAATGGTGTAAAAGAGTGTAATATTGATCAGGTCCCGGATATTGTTTATCATTGCAAGGACGCGCTCAATCTCTATACCGGCGAAGATCCAATGATCATACCTATGCTTTCATTTGGCGGGCTTGGTGTTATCTCTGTAGCCGCCAATATCATGCCTGAACAAGTTCACAATATCGTAAACAGCTGGATGAGCGGCAGATATGATGAAGCACGCAGCATACAGATCAAACTGATGCCACTGATCAGAGCTCTGTTCTGTGATGTCAATCCAATACCGGTAAAAGCCGCCATGAATCTCATGGGCATGGATGTCGGACCCTGCAGGATGCCGCTAACTGATCCATCAACTGAAAATATGGATAAGATCCGCAGCGCACTAGCACTCTATAATCTGATCTAATCAGGAGGACATAATGATATCTATTTTTTTAAGTGGTTGCCTTGGCCGCATGGGCAAGGTCATAACCGCATTAGTAAATGAGAGTAATGATCTGAAAATCGTCGCAGGCAGTGATATCCGCCAGGACAGCTCTACAGACTTCCCCATATATGAAAAAGCTTCAGACTGCCGTGAAGATTTCGATGTAGTTGTTGATTTTTCAATTCCGGCTGCCTTACCTGAGCTGTTTGCTTTGCTGCGCAAATCAGGTAAACCGGCAGTTATTTGTACGACTGGCCTGACCGATGATATCAAAGCAGAACTTGCCGATATCAGTAAGAATCAAGCAATTTTTGTTTCTGCGAATATGTCTCTTGGCATCAATATTCTGATTCATCTGGCAAGACAGGCTGCAGCCCTGCTCTACCCTGATTTCGATCTCGAGATCGTCGAAGCACATCATCGGCAAAAAGTAGATGCTCCTTCAGGTACTGCTTTGATGATTGCAGATGAGCTAAATGAAGAACTTGACCATATTCTTGAATATACATATGATCGCAGCAGCAAGCGCGAGAAACGCGGTGACAAAGAACTAGGACTTCATGCGATACGCGGCGGTACGATCGTCGGTGAGCATACTGTTATTTTTGCCGGCGGCGAAGAGACTCTTTCTATTCATCATAGCGCTCAGTCCAGAGATGTATTTGCCAGAGGCGCTTTGGCTGCTGCCAGATTTCTACCCGGTCAGGCACCAGGCATGTACAGCATGAAAGAACTAATAAACAAAAACAACTGATATGTATTTGAATCATCATTTTAAAAAGCCTGATCGCTGTGATCAGGCTTTTTTAGTAAAAAACTGATAATTTCAGGATCAAATCGTCAGGTCATTTCCAATATCACTATTTGCGCTTTCCTGATCGATCTTGCTGAGCATATATTTGTTGAGGCCGCGATAGGCGTAAAAAGTTACCATCAGAATATTTATGGAGAAGGCAAAAAACAAATACCAGAAGGCAGAAACCAGAAATGCAATGCCCAGGTTTGCAAACATCATAATTGCCGGGCCAATCAGCATCAACAACAATGAAAGAAACAGTATCAGTAGATTCATCGGCAGCTTCAGTATCGCGAAGAAGAAGCTGTTCTTATACATTTGTTTGAGCGTCAGTCTAAATGTCACCATCATTGGATAGAGATACATCTGCATGATGCACCAGATCAAATACATTAGTACAATAACAGTTATTAAAATCGATCTTAACAAGCTATTGGAAACGAAGTCAGTTTGTCGATAAAAATAGAGATTAACAACAAATACGACTGTAACGACCAAGCTGATCAAGCTAGAAACCAGTGCTTGTTTGAGATTAGAAAGCGCATGTTCCTTGAAATCAGACCAGATAAACGAATGCTCTTCACGTGAATAATTTCTTAGAACATAAACAATTCCTGCATGTACCGGTCCAACAATTATTAGTGCCAATCCTGTCAGCATCATGGCAAACAGGAAAAAAATGACAGTCATTTCGAAAACCTGCAGCACCAGAGCTTCGTCAGCCTCTTTTGCAGTACCCAGCGCAGCTTCAGCTATTGACATATCCAGTCCAGGAAAAATTGCCTGTACAAAATACGAGCTGCCAAAAAAGGACAATACCAGTGCTGGCAGACTAAAAATTACATAAATCAAATTAATTGGAATAAGTTTCCAGAATTTTCGTCCCAGTATTCCGAAAAAAGTAGGCAGAGGGCCACGCTCAAGATCCTCAGGATTGACACCTTTTCCCTCTTTGTTATAATTCATGAATCCAAAAATACCTGCCATTATCTGCCTCCATCGAGTTCATTATTTTCTGTAGACTCTTCAGTCAGAAAATTATAGCGCAGACTGGCCAAGCGGTCAATTTGCTCGAGTGATTCCGCTATAACGGCCTGAATACGTGCTGCTTTTCCCTTGAACTTGCGTTCAGGTGCAGCAACCAGGCCAAAATTAGCATTCATAGGCTGGAAAACCTTACTGTCTGCTGAAGAAATATATTGAGCCATTGCTCCGATCACAGTATGACGATCCGGTAACAGCTTCATGCGATCTTCAGTAGTAATTCCTTGCGCCTGCAGTGCTGCCTGCCAGCCAGCCAGCAATCCCGATGC
>JAAYFZ010000128.1 GCA_012727965.1 Clostridiaceae bacterium | reverse complement strand
CTGCGCCGGGTTAATGGCGAAACTGCCGGAGCTGTTAGTCTGATCAAGTCATTCCTAAAGTCTCCTGTTATTCTCTCGATCATATTTGGTATAATCGCCGGTTTAATTGGTTTGCCAGCCTTGCTTGAAGGAAATGCAGGCGGCGGAGCTGTCCTGGAAACTCTTGATCTAATCGGATCATTGACAATGCCACTGATTTGTCTGGTTATTGGGTTTGAGCTTAGAATCGATAAAACTGATATTGCCAGACCGTTTTTTACTGCTCTCAGCCGGATTATATTGCTGATTGGATTGGCTTTTGTTATCAATAAGTTACTGATTGCCGGACTTCTCGGACTAGATCGAACATATGAAGTTGCTCTTTATACATTGTTTATGCTGCCTCCGCCCTTCGTTATTCCGATTTACATGTCCGGCAGGAAAATGCAGGATAAACAACTTATACTTAATACCATTTCGATGCATATCATTCTGACCCTGATAGCGTTTATGGGTCTGATACTGATATTCAAATAACCAGCCGGGGTGATTATCTGTTGACAGACATGAAGGATTTGAAGAAGCAGAGAGCGTTGGAATTGCTTGTTATGATATCAGAAGATTTCATCAAGCTTTCTTTCGAGAGCATTAATTATCAACGTCTTGTTGATTATATTATCGAGCTGTCAGATGCTAAGTATGCTGTATTCAATCTTGTTGATGATGACGATGAGAGTATGCAGACAACCGTCGCGTTTTCTTGTGGTGATATCAGCTGCTCTGATTTGTCCTCTGCCCTGAACGTTGATGATCTGATTGGCAGCAGATGGCAGATAAATCATGATTCAGTTCGCTGGGAATATGAAACAGAGTCCTACAGCATCAAGTTGCCCGGAACAGCTGTCAGACCTATTTTAAAGGTCTACAATTCTATAAGTGAGATAAAATCAATTCCACTTGAGCAAAATAGTATTAATCAGCTCGAGCAGCTTCTTGATATAGAGCAATGTGTTTTGGTTCGGTTAATGGATGATAAGAGGCTGATTGGCAATTTCTTACTTTTTATGAAGCCCGGAGACAGATTCAGTCAGCATTATGCTGTCCGGATATACTCTCGCCAGTTGAGTCAGTTATTGATTAGACGCAACCGGGAAAAGGAAATCAACAGACTGCTGAAAGAAAATTTTATTATATTTAATAGTACGCAGGATATGCTCGTGCTGATTCGTAGAAAGGGTCTAGGCAGTTATACTTTTGTTCGCGTAAATGATATTTTTAGTGATCTGACCGGTCTGAGAACGGAAGATATTATAGACAGAGATCCCCTGGAAGCTTTTGGCCCGATAAAAGGGGCTGAGATTATTAGCCATAATGATGACTGTTTGCTGGCGGAAGTGCCTGTATCCTATGAGCTGGAGGTTGAACTTCCCAGTGGTGACAAGGTTTTTCAAGTTACATTGAATCCGGTTATTATGGGGAAAGAGAGTTATATTGTCGCTTCGGCTAAAGATATAACTGAAGAGCGCAGTAATCAGGAAAGGGTCGAATATCTTAGTTTCCATGATCAATTGACTGGCCTTTATAATAGACATTATTTCAACCATTCTCTGAGAAGATTAGACAATGCCAGAAATTTGCCATTGTCATTGATTATGATTGACGTCAATGGACTTAAACTGGTAAATGACGCCTTCGGTCATAGCCTGGGTGATCAGCTGCTCCATACAGCAGGTCAGCTTATTTCCGAGCATAGTCGGTCCGATGATATCGTTTGCCGTATCGGCGGCGATGAATTTGTTTTCATCCTGCCACAAACTGATGAAGCTGGCACAGAAACCGTTGTTAAGAGGCTAAGAGATGCTTGTCGTGATGTATACCTCGGGCCTTTCCAATTGTCTTTTTCTCTTGGCTGGGCCACCAGAAATAATCTGGAGATGTCTACGCGTGAGCTTATGCAGCAAGCTGAAGAGTGGATGTACAAGCATAAGCTGATCGAGAGCCCGGCAATGCGTAATCAAGTTATTCGTACTATTGCGGAAATCATGAGCAGAATGCCTTATGAGAGTGCCCATGCAGATTCAACTGCTATTATGGCTGCGGAGATTGCCAGTAGCTTAGGCTGGTCTGAACGAAGAATCCGGAAAATAAGCAGGGCATGTTTCTACCATGATATCGGTAAGATCGTTATACCTCCGGAGATATTGAACAAAACCGAGCCGCTAGATGATCGGGAAATTGCTCTGATCAGAAGGCATTCAGAAACTGGCTACAGGATTCTTTCTTCATCGAATGATTTTACTGACATAGCGAATTCAGTCCTTGAGCATCATGAGCGCTGGGATGGAAAAGGGTATCCCAGACGGTTGGCGGGTGAAAAAATATCTCAGTCAGGCAGGATAATCAATTTGGTAGACTCATTCGATGCTATGACTAGCGAGAGACCATGGAGAAGGGCAAAAACTCTTGAAGAGGCCCTGGAAGAGCTTCAGAATTGTGCAGGGTATCAGTTTGATCCGGCACTTGTTAAGCTTTTTATCGATGAAAAAATATATAAGAAAAAAATCACTTAGCCTATGATACTGTTTGCCACCTGATGCTGCTGTATAATGATTTTCAGGAGGTGATCAAGATGCAACACTATGATCTTCTTGTAATTGGTGGTGGTGCCGGTATTTCTATCGTCGAAGCCGCAATGCAAAACGGACTAAAATGTGCGCTCGTAGAAAAGGCCAAACTAGGTGGTACATGTCTGACCAGAGGATGTATCCCTTCCAAGGTGCTTGTTCATCCGGCAGATCTTCTAAGAGAAGCACAGCATGGTACTGTCACTGGCTTCTATGGCGATAATTTCAGGCTTGATTGGCAGCTGGTTTCGAAAAGAGTCTGGCAGAAAATAGATGTCAGTCAAAAACTTGAAAACAATTTGCAGCAGGCTAAACTTCTTGATCTTTATAAGGGCACGGCTCGTTTTATCGGCCGGCAGATAATTGAGATCGAGGATAGTGAAAGTGGTGTTATCTCTCAAGCCACAGCGGATAAAATTGTGGTTGCTGCCGGTGCCAGAACTGCCGTGCCACCTATCAATGGTCTAGGCAAGACTGGTTTTCTTACAGCTGAGAATTTTTTCGGCGAGAAGTATCCTGATAAACCTTATGATGACCTTGTGATAATCGGTGGTGGCGCTATCGGTCTGGAATTCGCGCATATTTTCTCGGCCTTTGGCACTAATGTCACTATTATTGAAATGAAAGATCGGATCGCATTTACTGAGGAGCCTGAAATCAGTGAGAAACTTAAGCAACAGTTTGAAAAAATCGGTATCAGAGTGCTTACAGAATCAAAAGCCGTTTCGACTGAAAAAATTGATAACCGCAAATATGTAACAGCAGAGACAAGCGATGGTAGCAGGATCAAGATCGAATGTGATGAGATTTTGCTGGCTTCAGGTATTAGGTCAAATAGTGACCTTCTGCATCTTGAACATACAGGCATTGAAACAGATGAACGAGGCTGGATTACAACTAATGAGTATCTGGAAACCAGCCAGGAAAATGTTTGGGCTGTTGGAGATATCAACGGCAAGTTTCAGTTCAGGCATAAGGCCAATTATGAGGTTGAAGTACTTGTCCATAATCTGTTTTCAGACAAGCAGCGCCGTAAGGCTTCTTATGATACAGTTCCATGGGCGATATTCACATATCCGCAAATTGCTCATGTAGGTCTGACTGAGCAACAGGCTCTGACTGCCGGGCATAAGATTCTGGTCGGAAGAAATCCTTATTCAGCTACAGCAAACGGTTATGCATTGGGATATGAACCAGGCGATCCAGATGATGGTTTTGTTAAGTTGATTACTGATGACAAATATAGAATATTAGGTGTACACATAATTGGTCCACAGGCTGCGATCCTGATTCAGCCTTATGTATATCTAATGAATGCGGGTGCTACCTGTACTAAACAGGAAACAGATATGCCAAATGGACAGTTGATCGACGGTCAAATGTTCGATAATGTGACTAGGCTGCGTCCCGGCCTCTGCCTTGATGCCGGAAGCACAGCCGCAATTGATCAAGCCATGATCATTCACCCTGCTCTAAGTGAGGTGGCTGGATGGGTGACTGGAGAGCTTGAAGAAGCAAAAGGAGAGAACTAAATGAATTACAGAACATTAGGCAAAACAGGCTATGAGATTTCAGAGGTATCGCTTGGCACATGGCAGTTAGGTAATGGCTGGAGCGGAGACTTCGATGAGAAGGCTGCGGAAAAAACTCTGGAGAGCGCAATGGAATTGGGTGTCAATTTTCTTGACACGGCAGATGGCTACAGTGATGGTCTGAGTGAGAAGAAGGTTGGCGAATTCGTTCGCAAGCATAGAGATGATCTTTATCTGGCGACAAAATGCGGACGCCGTCTGAATCCACATGTAGCATCAGGGTATAATCGTGAAAATATCACACGCTTTGTTGAAGACAGCCTGCGCAATACTGGGCTTGATGCACTTGATCTACTGCAGCTGCATTGTCCGCCAACTGATGTTTATTATAAACCGGAAGTATTCGAAGCTCTAGACGATCTTAAGCAACAAGGAAAGCTTGTGAATTATGGTGTTAGTGTTGAAAGAGTCGAGGAGGCGCTAAAGTCTATCGAGTATCCTGGAGTAGCAACTGTTCAGATAATATTCAACATGTTCCGCCAACGTCCAGCTGAGCTTTTCTTCGAGCAGGCTAAGAAGAAAAATATCGGTGTAATCGTCAGAGTACCTCTGGCCAGTGGTTTGCTGAGTGGAAAAATAAGCAAAAACACTAGCTTCAGCGAGAGCGATCATAGATCATTTAATCGTGACGGAGCCGCCTTCGACAAAGGTGAAACCTTCTCAGGCGTGCCTTTTGACATTGGCTTGGCTGCAGTTGAGGAATTGAAGGCTGCATTTGATCAGAAGGATTATAGTCTTGCACAGTATGCACTTCGTTGGATACTGATGTTTGATGCTGTCAGCTGTGTTATACCAGGAGCCAGCAGGAGAGAGCAGGCAGAGAGCAATGCCGCTGTTTCAGCAATGCCGACGCTTACTCCTGAGCAGATGTCAAGCGTGAAGAATATTTACGACAAATATATCAAACCTGAAGTTCATCAGCTCTGGTAAGCACATATTTATTGATGGCTGCTGCTATGCCGGATTCTTCGTTGCTGTCTGTGATTTTCTCAGCGGCTGCGAGAATTTCCGGCTTAGCATTTCCCATTGCTATACCAAGCCCGGCATATTCGATCATATCAAGATCATTACCGGAATCCCCGATGCAAATAACATCTTCACGCTTAACCCCTAGCCATCCCGCTACTGTTTTGACAGCATTTCCTTTTGTGGCAAGCGGATGTAAAAACTCCAGCAGAATATCAGCAGATCTGACGACTGCATAATTCTGACTGATTCGTTTCGGAACAGCCTGCATCGCAGCCTCTATCTCCTGAGGTTGGCCAAAGGCCATAATCTTCAGAAGCTGACGGTTTTCTTCCAGTTTAGAGAAATCGACAAGTTTGATTTCTATACCGTTTGCCTGTTGCTCCCATTCGGTAAATTCATGAAGGCGTTCACTTAGACAGGCGGTCGTATCGAAGCTATAATGCTCGAGCCCCTGCTCGCTAAGGAATTTATCTATATATCTGTGATCGCCGACATTTATTGGCTTAAGATCTTTTATTTCAAAATCAGGCAGACTCAATATGCTGGCGCCGTTATTGCTTATCAGCAGATCACCATCGTCATATCCTATCGCATTGAGATACCTTTCAGCTCCTTTGGTCGGCCTGCCAGTAGCTATCATGACCCGAAGTCCTCGCTGTCTAGCAAGGCGAATGGCCTCGATATCATTTTGAGAGATAGTTTTATCATCTCTCAGAAGTGTACCGTCAAGATCGACAAATATTAGTTTGTACATATTATAAGGATACCTCGATTCAAAACAGATAATTTATGTTTTCAGCAAATATCATAGCATAAGCGTAACACATTTATGAATTTGATCAGAGGGTTTAAATATCTTGCTATCTGATTGGTATCATGATAAAATCATGCGGTTATATATATATGCTAAAAATTAAAGGTAAGGTGTAATTTGAGTAATTTGTTATTTAGTGAACTATCATTATCCTCTGATCTGCTGCGCGCGATAGAGGATATGGGCTTCGAAAAAGCCACTCCCATACAGTCAGAAGCAATTCCGCCTCTGCTTGAGGGCAAGGATCTTCTGGGTCAGGCCCAGACCGGTACAGGCAAGACATGTGCGTTTGGTATACCAATTGTTGAGCGTGTTGACCCATTTGACGCTAGCATCCAGTATTTGATTTTATCACCAACTAGAGAACTGGCAATGCAGATCACAGAAGAACTACATGAACTGGTTAAGTATAAAGAAAGCGTAAGAGTACTTGCTGTATACGGCGGCCAGCCGATCGAACATCAGATACTAGCTCTCAAGAAGAGACCACAGATCATTGTTGGTACCCCTGGCAGAGTGCTCGACCATATTCGCAGAAAAACCCTTAAATTGGGAAGCCTCAAGGGCTTGATCCTTGACGAAGCTGATGAAATGCTCAATATGGGTTTTAAGGAAGATATTGATTTAGTTCTCGAATCGACTCCTGCCGATATTCAGCGCGTCTGCTTCTCAGCGACGATGCCAAAAGGTATATTGAGCATCACTCAAACTTATCTTTCAAATGCCATCCATGTTCAGATTGAACCTCAGCAGAGGACTGTTCTCAATATTGATCAGTACTTCATTGAGGTCATGGAAAATCAGAAGCAAGAGGTCTTGATCAGACTAGTTGAAGCACAGCAGACCAAACTCGGACTGATATTCTGCAATACTAAACGCAAGGTTGATGAACTATATGCGGCTCTCCAGAATAGAGGTTTGCCTGCAGAAGCATTGCACGGTGATATGAAGCAGCTGATGAGAACAAGAGTTATGAACCGCTTCAAAGCTGGAGAAATTCGTTTTCTGGTTGCTACTGACGTTGCAGCACGTGGTATTGATGTCGATGACATTGATCTTGTTGTTAATTTCGATTTGCCTCAGGATGAGGAATATTATGTTCATAGGATCGGTCGAACCGGCCGAGCTGGCAAAGATGGCACAGCAATAACACTCGTTGTCGGCTATGAGCTTGTACATCTTCGTAATTATGCCAATAGGACGCAGGCTAAGATTCAGGCAATGGACATTCCAAGTGTCCAGGATCTGATAAATGTCAGGACTTCAGAGCTTCTGACCAGATCTGCGAAGATCAGTTCGCGCAAACCACATGTTCTTGAGCCTTATACTGAAGTGATCCAGCAGTTCCTAATCGATAATCCAGATCTTGAACTTGCAGACCTGACAGCTGCGCTGCTGAGAGGCGCCATGGGTGACAGTGTACTTCAGGCCAAGGATATCAAACCGGTAACCCCATTTGATATTCTGCGTAAGAGTGTGTCCGCAAACGAGAGAAATGGCGGCGGCAACTATCGTCCTTATGGTTCAAGACCGGCTAATCGTGGCCGCAGGACCCCATATAGAGGTAATTCTGCACATGGCTCGGAGAGACCAGATTCCAGAAGAAGCAACTATCGTGCCAGAGGCGACAGACCTGCACAATCTGGTGGCCCTGCTCGTGGCGGCAATGGTCATAAACCGGGCAGACGACCAATAGATTAAGTTTAGTTAAAACAAATAAGGAAATAAAGTAATCATTACAAGGGGCTGGCTCAAAGGTAGAAAACTACTATTGAGGCGGCCCCTTTATACTTGCATAGAAAAAGCCAAAAACAGGCT
>JAAYFZ010000127.1 GCA_012727965.1 Clostridiaceae bacterium | reverse complement strand
GGCTTAGTCTACGGCCCCTCTACGACTAAATGTCCAGATGTCTTAGTTTGTAACACCAGGTCCTGCCTATTATGTCAGCTGCTGCCGGTTTCGGTGCCTGAGCCTACCATCCTGAGATCATAACCGCTCGGATTCTGGAAAATGCGTAGTCCAAATAGAGGTGCGACCGCAAGCAAATGATCGAAGATATCTGCTTGAATTGTCTCATACTCTGCCCAATCAGTTGTTTTCGTAAACATATAGAGCTCAATAGGTAAACCATATTCTTTTGGAGGCAGCTGTCGGACCATCTGGATCATATCCTGATGAATTTGCGAGTGATTTCGAAGGTACTCGATTATGTAAGCGCGGAAGGTTCCGACATTTGTCATATGCCTGCCGTTGACAGGGTTTTTGGCATAAATTTCATGTATTCTATTGTATTCGTTTATTTCCACATGTCTGTTGTTGATGTAGTTCTTCAGTATTTCTATGTCCTTGTAGGACTCTATCATCTCGTCACTGCAGAAGCATATGCTGCTTGTATCGATATAAATCGAGCGCATGATTCGCCTGCCGCCTGTTTCCTGCATGCCGCGCCAGTTGCGGAATGAATCCTTCACTAGTGCATGAGGTGGTACGGTAGTAATGGTCTTATCGAAGTTCTCGACTTTTACCGTTGTCAATGTGATTTCAATAACATCACCGTCTGCATTATACTTCGGCATTTCGATCCAGTCGCCGATACGTACCATATCATTTGCAGCCAGCTGTATTCCGGCCACAAGACCAAGTATAGAGTCCTGAAAAATAAGCAAGACGACGGCCGTCATCGCGCCTATGCCTGATGGAAGTATTAGCGGACTCTGTCCGAGAAGACGCGATAAAATGACAATGCCGGCGATAACAAACACGAATATCTTGATGCCTTGCAGGTAGCCTTTTATCGGTTTCTGCCTGGCAACTTCATGACGGTTGTATATATCGTCGATCGCGTTAAACAGGGCGTTTAGCACACCAACTATCAGGATGATCAGATAGATAGATCCCAACCGCTCGATAAAAGTCTGCAATGAACCAAACAGGGGTGCAGAGCTGTAAATTATCAGTACCGGTAGAAGGTGCGAGAGACGATGCAGCACCTTGTGCTTCAGAAGATAGGTATCCCAGTCATATTTGTTATTCTCAATATAATGAGCCAGAATTCTAAGAACAATATGTTTCGTCAGTAAATTTGAGACTACACTGACAACAAGAACAACCAGTATCAAGCTTAAGCTAGCCAAAAAAGGTGTTGCTGTTTGGCTGAAGTATTGACCGATATACTCTTCAAAAACCTTCACGATCTCATGTTTGGAGGCCTCATCCATTATTATTGTGTCTAGTGGTGATAAAAGTTTTCTAATCATTACTAACCTTTCTAACTTTCTTTGTTTCAACTAATAGTTTAGCATGAGACAATATGACTGGCAAAAGACACCAGATCGCTATGAATATTGTAAACTCTACAAATCAGTTATTGATGTCATCGCTGGATTTTTGTAGTATTAGCTGAACAGAAAAGATATATGCTCAAATATTGCTTCAAGTGAGGATATATATGAAATCAGAATTATCTGGATCGAACTCATGGTATAAAAACGCCGCGATGTTTCTGGCTAGTCAGACAGTGTCGCTTTTTGGCTCGTCGTTGGTCCAGTATGCGATCATGTGGTATATAACGATAGAAACACAATCAGGCGTTATGATGACCATATCGATCATCTGCGGATTCGTGCCGATGTTCTTCTTATCACCAATAGCTGGAGTCTGGGCTGACAGATACAATC
>JAAYFZ010000126.1 GCA_012727965.1 Clostridiaceae bacterium | reverse complement strand
ATTGTATTCTTCCTGTACACTCCGGCGGCGATTAGTTTCTTCGACAGCGTGTAGCATGGATTCAGTAACTTCGTCTGCATACATGATGACATGCCCATTAACATTTCTCGCAGCCCGGCCGATTATCTGGATCAGAGAGGTGGTTGAGCGCAGGAAACCTGCCTTATCAGCATCGAGGATAGCAATTAGTGATACTTCCGGCAGGTCAAGGCCCTCACGCAGTAGGTTGATGCCAACCAGTATGTCAAACTCTCCTTGTCTTAGCGATTTGAGAATTTTGAGACGTTCAACAGTATGTATATCCGAATGAAGATATTTAACTTTTAGCTGCTCTTCCCGCAAAAAACTAGTCAGATCTTCTGCCATTTTCTTGGTCAAAGTCAGGACGAGCGTCCGCTCTTTGCGCTTGACGGCCGCCGATATTTCCCGAAGCAGATCCTCTATCTGATTATCAACCTGTCTGATCGAAATCTCAGGATCAACCAGACCTGTCGGTCTGATTATCTGCTCAACGGTTTGTGCCGCATGTTCACTCTCATAACGCGACGGAGTGGCACTGACGAAGATTGACTGCCCCATTCTCTGCTCAAACTCAGCGAAATTAAGAGGCCTGTTATCCAGCGCTGAAGGCAATCTGAATCCATATTCGACCAGAGACTGTTTACGTGCCCGGTCACCATTATACATTGCGCCGATCTGAGGGATCGTGACATGAGATTCATCGATCATCAACAGATAATCCTTCGGGAAAAAATCCAACAGCGTATTAGGTGGATCCCCTTCATTGCGACCGGCAATATGACGCGAATAATTCTCAATACCCTTGCAGAAGCCGGTCTCTCTAATCATCTCAAGATCATAACGGGTACGCTGCTCCAGTCTATAGGCTTCTACCAGTTTGCCCTGACTTCTCAGAAGTGCAAGCTGCTCCTCAAGTTCTTGTTCAATAAGGATAGCAGCCTGACGCAGCTTAATTTGTGATGTGGCATAATGAGTCGCCGGGAAAATACTTGCATACTGCCT
This sequence comes from Clostridiaceae bacterium, assembly GCA_012727965.1. Lineage (GTDB taxonomy): Bacteria > Bacillota > Clostridia > Saccharofermentanales > UBA5734 > JAAYFZ01. The sequence continues at coordinate 26,473 of JAAYFZ010000126.1, read as the reverse complement.
ATGAGCAAGAACCTTGCCGCTGATATATTCGATCTCAGAAATCTTCTCGATCTCATCACCGAAAAAACTCACACGCGTGATTACTTTTTCAGAATTTGCCGGGAAAATATCAAGAGTATCGCCCCTGACGCGGAAGCTGCCGCGCTTAGTTTCGAAATCATTGCGGCTATACTGTATTTCAACTAGCTCCTGAATAACCTGGTCTCTGTCCTTGCGCATGCCGGGGCGCAGCGAGACCATAAGACTCTTATAATCCTCAGGATCGCCTAAGCCGTAAATGCAGGAAACAGAAGCAACTACTATGACATCGCGGCGCTCAAGAAGAGATGAGGTAGCTGAATGACGCAGCCTGTCAATTTCTTCATTGATGGCTGAATCCTTCTCGATATATGTATCAGTAGATGGAATATATGCCTCAGGTTGATAGTAATCATAATAGGATACGAAGTATTCAACCGCATTATCAGGGAAAAAAGACATGAACTCGGCACATAGCTGACCAGCCAAGGTCTTGTTATGAGCGATGATCAGTGCCGGCCGCTGCGTCTTCTCTATGATATTGGCCATTGTGTAAGTCTTGCCTGAGCCGGTTACACCCAGTAGTGTCTGAGCAGGCAGGCCGCTTGCAATACCATCTACGAGCCGCGCGATAGCCTCGGGCTGATCGCCTTTTGGCTTCATATCAGAATTAATTACAAATCTATTCATGTGATTCACCTGTAAATAATTATTATTATTAAATGCTGTTGATTAGCAAGAAAGCAAAAATATGTTCCAGATAATTATATCATAGACTCACTATTGTTTTGTACCTGAACGAAGAAAAATGCAGTTTCTTGCTTGCCAGCCTGCAAAGTATTATAATGCTCACTAAGTTTACACGAATGGGGGAAATAAAATGTATCCAGCAATTCCTGTCACAAGAACTGATAAGCCTAAAACCAGGCCGCAGTCAGAGGACTCACTTGGTTTCGGACAGATTTTCACAGACCACATGTTTATTATGGATTATGAAGAGGGCAAGGGCTGGATAGATGCCAGAATTGTTCCTTACGGACCTATTGCTATGGAGCCGTCAGCAATGGTTCTTCATTATGGTCAGGCTATTTTCGAAGGTCTGAAGGCTTATAAGAGCCCAGAGGGAGAAACTCTGCTGTTTCGTCCCAGACTGAATTTCGAAAGAGTAAATAAGTCAAATGCGCGCATGGTAATTCCACAGGTCGATCCTGATTTTTGTGTCTATGCACTGAAAGAGCTGCTGCGCATCGATGAATCATGGATACCATCAGCACCAGATACTTCACTGTATATCAGGCCTTTTATCATCGCTATGGACCCTTTCCTTGGTGTACGTCCCGCCTATCAATATAGATTCATGATTATCCTGTCACCTTCCGGTGCATATTATCCACAGGGTCTGAATCCTGTTGATATCTATGTTGAAGATGAATATGTACGCGCGGTAAAAGGCGGCACAGGTTTTGCTAAAACACCCGGAAATTATGCCGCAAGCTTGATCGCTCAGGCCAATGCTTACAAAACAGGCTATGTTCAGGTTCTGTGGCTGGACGGTGTTAATCGCCGCTATATTGAGGAAGTAGGTTCAATGAATGTCTTCTTCGTGATCGATGGCAAATTGATTACACCTGCCCTAAATGGCAGCATCCTTCCCGGCATCACAAGAAGAACTGTACTTGAATTAGCTGCAGCGCTTGGTTATGAAACCGAAGAGCGCCAGCTGGCCATTGACGAACTGGCAGATTTGTACAAACAAGGTCGTGTCAGCGAAGTCTTCGGCTCAGGCACAGCTGCAGTCATTTCACCTGTTGGCAAGCTGAAATATGAAGATATGATCATGGAGTTTAATGATGGTAAGATTGGTGAAATCAGCCAGAAAATGTATGACATCATAACGGGCGTTCAGTTTGGCCGCTTAGAGGACAAATACGGCTGGATCGATAAGCTCTGATATGCTAATAAATCGTGTCTAATAATAGTACTGACAAAAAGAGGGTGCGGAAATCAAAACCGTACCCTCTTTCTGTATGCCCAACAATAGCATTTGGTATGCAACTAATATCAGTATAACTTCATTTCAACGTTTTCTTGTTGCGCTGCAGCGTAACAAGCATTTCAGTCAGATCCTCTTCTACTGTTCCGAGGATATTTTTCGCATAATCCATCGCACCTGATCTAATCTGACGGCTGTTTTGTTCAGCATTGTCGAGGATCTCAGCAGCCTGCTGTCTGGCCTGCTGCGTAATTTCATGCTCATCCACCATTCTGGCCATTCTTGATTCAGTCTCTCGCATGATATTCTCAGCTTCTTTTCTCGCCTCTGCGATAAGCTGTTTATTTTGCTGAAGCAACCACCTGGCCTGCTTCAGTTCAGAAGGCAGACCCTCGCGAATCATGCTTAATAGCAGAAGCATCTCTTCTCTGTCTACCATACAATTATCTGAAAATGGAACTGACCTGGCTGTACTGACAGCCTCTTCCATCCTGATAAGTAATGCTTCTATATCATGCTCCTGACCCTTACCGGCAGGTTTTCCCTCATACATAATAAATCCTCCTGGGCTCGTTATTGATCATTGTTATTTCGAAGTCGATCCATTACACGTTTCACAACGACAGCTGGCACCATACCGGAAATATTACCGCCATAGGAAGCTACTTCTTTCACAATTGAAGAACTGGTAAAAGCCAGATCTATACGACATGGCATCAATATTGTTTCGTAATCTGGTAGAAGCAGCTTATTAGCGGCTGCTATTTCAGCCTCAAAACGGAAATCAGACTCACTTCTCAGACCTCTGACCACGGCGTTAGCTCCGACCTGTTTATATAGATTTACCAACAGTCCATCATATGACATAACTTCGAGCTCCGGCAGGTCTTTCAGTGCTTCCTCAGCCATTTGCCGACGCTCTTCAACCGTAAAGGCAGGCTTCTTGCCTTTGTTAGTCAATACAGCTACGATCAGCTTATCACATAAGCCAGCAGCTCTTCTGGCAATATCTACATGTCCATTCGTAAACGGATCAAATGTTCCCGGGTACAAAAAAATACTCAAAACTGGCCTCCTGTCTGAAAAACTGTCACTATTCCTGTTTATTCAGATGATAAAATGATAGCATTGCAGCACCATACTGGCAATGTCTCCAGCATTTCAGTTTTGTAACATGATCATCGGGCATGATTCTGCTCTCATGCTCCAGAATGATCATACCCTGGTCATCAATCAACTCTGACAATAAGCCTGATAGCTTAACAAAATCCTGTATGGCCTGCTGCCAGGGCGGATCCAGATATATCAGATCGAATTTCCTGTTATTATCAACTAGCTGCCGCAAGCAGCTTGAGGCAGAACCTTTCATAAGCGATATACGATCGCCTAGCCTTGTCTTCTCCATATTTTGTGAAATTGCCCGCAATGCCGGACTAGCTTGCTCGATCAAAACTGCCTGCGCGGCACCGCGGCTTACTGCTTCAAGTCCAATCTGTCCGGACCCGGCAAATATATCAAGAAACCTGGCCTCTTGCAGACGCGGCATTAAAATTGAAAATAAGGCTTCTTTTGCCTTATCAGATGTTGGTCTTGTTTTATCACCATGAGGCGTTATCAGCTGAATTCCACGCGCTTCTCCGGCTATGATCCTAGGCATAATTAATACTCCATACTACGGTAATTTACCGCTTATTGACTCCCATTGTATATCATTCCATTGTTTTTAGTAAAACATTTGTTTATAAAGCCAGATCGGGAAAAGCATCGCCATAGCGTTCATGCAGGACCTCGATCATTATCCTGTGCTGAGGCATTTCCAGTTCAGGATCGATTTCGAACAGACGGTCAAGACTACGTCCAACAGCAGCTATAATATCACGATCATCATAGAGATTGGCAAGCTTGAATATTGGCAGACCATGTTGACGTGTTCCAAAAAAATCTCCTGGTCCACGCAGCTCGAGATCTTTTTCCGCAATAATAAAACCATCCTGACTATGACAAAGCGTTTTCAGTCTCTCTCTGGCAAGCTGTTCTTTGTTGTCACTCAGAAGAACACAAATCGACCGATAAGGACCACGCCCGATTCTCCCTCTCAATTGATGAAGCTGCGCAAGTCCAAACCTCTCAGCGTTTTCAATTACCATCATGGCTGCATTCGGCTGATCGACACCGACTTCAACAACAGTAGTACTTACAAGAATCTGAACATGTCCTTCGTAAAACTCCTGCATGACCTCATCCTTGATCTTAGGTTTAAGAGCTCCATGAAGCAGCCCGACCTTGATATCAGGAAATACATTTTGCGATAGTTCATTGAACATGCCGACTGCAGACGCCAGACCATTTTCTGAATCCTCTTCGATCATCGGACAGATAACATATACCTGTCTGCCTTCATCTGTCATTTTACGCATTAAGTCATAGACCCGTTTACGGTCAGCGGATGTCGCCGTATAGGTCTCTATAGGCTGTCTGCCCTTCGGCAGTTCATCAATTACTGATATGTCAAGATCCCCATAGAGAATAAGACCGAGAGTTCTTGGTATAGGGGTAGCCGACATAACAAGATTATGCGGTACATACTGCTCTGCTTTTGCCAGCTTGGAACGCTGTCTGACGCCAAACCTATGCTGCTCATCAGTAACAGTAAGCAACAGATCATTGAAAACTACCCTGTCCTCGAGCAGCGCATGCGTGCCTACGAGCAGATGGCAGCTGCCGTCAGCGACTGAGGCAAGAATTTCCCGGCGTTTGGCCGCAGTCGTCTGGCCCGTCAAAAGCGCGATCTCCATATCACAATCGGCCAGCAGTGATGTCAAAGAGCTGAAATGCTGAGCCGCAAGGACAGATGTAGGTGCCATCATAACAGCCTGTCCTCCAGCCAGCGCACAGGCATACATTGCCATAGCGGCAACAACTGTTTTACCGGAACCGACATCACCCTGTACCAGCCTATTCATCGGTCTGGTCATTTGCATATCCGACAGGGTTTCCTTGATCGTTCTTTTCTGGGCTGCAGTTAAGTCGAAGGGCAGCTGATTGATTGCCTGAGAAATCCTGCCGCTTAATTCCTGATCAAGAACCACACTGCGGCTGATTCTCTTAAGAAGACGTTGTTGCTTTAGTATCCGCAATCCGCCCTGAATCAGAAATAGCTCTTCAAAAGCCAGTCTGTATCTTGACATTTCAGCTTCCTGAGCTGAAAGAGGTTGATGAATTTTGTTTATTGCGTAGTCAACGGCGCACAAATGGTTATCGCGACGCACCCAGTCTGGCAAAGGCTCAGGCAATCTATCCTTGAGCGAACTCAAAACAGTGCTGATCCATAGTCGCAGCATAGCCTGACTTATTCCTTCTGTTAGAGGATAAAGCGGTTTAAGGGCAGCTGGCGGCAGTTGCTCGTCATATATATCAAATGAAGGATTCTGTACTGTAAAATAGCGGCCATCACGTTTTATCTTGCCATGGAAGATGTAGATTTGCCCCTGATCAAGCTTCTGAATCAGCCAGGGCTGATTGAACCAGACAGCTGTGATCGCAGAGCTATCAACTCTGACTACAGCCTTTTGTACAGACAAACGTCCGCGTTGACTGCTCTGAGGTTTTCGCGCGATGGCACCTATAAATGTCTGTTCAAGTCCGTCTTGCAATTCCGATGATGATTCTACAGGAGACCAGTCTTCATAACCACGTGGGAACCATGTAATAAGATCATACCAGGTTTCGATACCAAGCTTACGCAGGGCAGCTGTTCGTCTTACAGATATGCCTTTTATCGTGCTGATAGGGGTTGCTGCCAGACCTGCAGCACCGGTTTTCGCTTCAGTCATTTTCCTGCTGCTCCATCTGCTGTTCCGACAGCATAACTACAAAGCAGCGCAACTGGACAGATATTACATACCGGCTGTCTTGCTTTGCAGATCTCTCTGCCATGAGCGACCATCAAATGTCCCCAGCTGATCCACCATTTTTCCGGCAGTAGTCTCATGAGGTCCTGCTCGATCTTCGGCGGTTCCTTATGGCTGGTCAAACCAAGCAGCCTTGTGATTCGTGCACAGTGCGTATCAACAACCACAGCAGGTATGCCATAGCTATCACCCAGAATCAGATTGGCAATTTTTCTGCCAATTCCGGGAAGCTCAAGCAAGCTGTCCATATCCTGCGGCACTTCGCCATCATACTTATCAAGCAATACCTGACAGCAGGCAATAATTGCTCTTGCTTTGTTGCGAAAAAGCCCGCAACTCTTGATTGCCTGCTCCATTTCCTCTTGTGTAGCTGTGGCGAAGCTTATAAGATCAGGATAATTAACAAATAGATCTGCAGTAATAATATTAACTCTGGCATCAGTACATTGAGCTGCGAGAATGGCAGCTATTAATAGCTGCCATGTGTGCTCAAAGTCTAATGTGCAATCTGCTTGTGGGTAATTTCCATGGAGCGTTTCAACAATTTTTACCGCTCTCTCATTGTCTGTCATCAACGCTGATACTCCTGTAGATAAACTTTTAGCTGATGATATTGACCGTCACTCTTACGGTAAACCTCTATATCTACCATGGCGCCAATTGCCTGGCTCTGAAGGAATAGCATCAAACTCTCATGTGTCTCGACATCATTTTCGTTTATTTTAGTAATAATGTCACCTTTTCGCAAGTCTGCAGTATAAGCCGGGCTATCCTTGATAACGCTGCTGATATAAAGTCCATCAGGGAATCTATATAGATTTTGCAGTTCCAGGAAATTACTCTCCTGCAGTACAGTGACACCAAGCCAGGCTCGTCCGGATACATATCCCTGAGTAACAAGATTCTTGGCGACCTGCTGCACCACCTCTATCGGCAGTGCATAACCCATAACATCACTAATGTCTCTGTTTATCGAACAGTTTGCCAGACCTATAACTTCGCCATCAAGATTGAGCAGTGGTCCGCCGGAGCAATGCTGACTGATATGCGCATCAGTCTGAATCATCCTAACTCCTGTACCATCCTCAAGCATCATTTCTCTATTAATTGCGGTGATAAGACCACTGCTAAGTCCACCCTGGCTTGTAAGCATCTCAGGATAGCCAATAGCCAAAATCATCTGACCCACCTGCAGCTCGGGATCTTCTGCCATCTCTGCCGGTTTTAAAACAGCCTGTGTCGGATCGACACTGAGAACTGACAGACCAGTCAAGGCATCATTGCCAATCAATTCGGCCTTCAGGGGCTGAGGGTGATCAATTAAGTACACATTGATTGAAGCTTCAGATCTAAGATTTCCTGAACGGTCAAGCGCAATAGATATAGTACCTGTATTGGTAACGATTATTCCATCTTCGCTGATAACAAGACCTGAACCGCTATTGCTTCTGGCATTAGCTGTAGAAGTTGCAATAACCTCAATATTCAAACCGACAACAGAAGGTGATACATTTTCATATATAGATTCCAGCTGCTCCTGCACCTGCCAAAGAGACACTTTCCAGGCATCCGGATGAAGGGATGACTCCTGTGTTCTGTTTGTGGTCGTGGGTGCTGTTGTTGGCCGGGTAGTTGGTGAAAAAGTTATCCTGGTAGTTGGTTTCTGAGTAGTCGCGGCTGATAAAGAGCCGGTTGTTGTTTCCGAAGTGCTCTCGGCAGTTGTGCCTGATTGCCAGACGACACTCTGACGAAAATAGCCTTTTACAAAAAATACCGCTGTCAATAAGCTGGCCGCTATTGCCGACACCAAACTTATAGCGATTATGCCAAATAGCCAATTGGCCTTTACTCTCACACACAAACCTCCTTCCATTGCTGTAAATAACTTACAGCCAGACGGATACAAAGAATATTGTAAGCAAAATAAATGAATGGAGTGTGAACATTTTGCCTTGCTATGGTGAAATTGTACAAACGGAAATGTATTGGATCATGGTGTTGACAGCGTGAAACTAAATTTCGCTCCGCCAAGCTCACTGCGTGAAACAAGGATTCTTTGACCATGAGCGGTCAAAATAGTTCTGCTGATATACAAGCCCAGACCAGAGCCCTTCACATTTCTAGACTTATCGGCCTTATAGAAGCGGTCAAAAATGTAAGGCAGATCAAGTTCTGGAATTCCTGGACCACTATCCTCGATTATGACCTCAACTTCTCTGCTGCGCGATGTTCTCCTGGTAGTGAGGGCGATAACTCCATCTTCAGGAGTAAATTTGATCGCGTTGGATACTATATTGTAGACGACTCTGCTGATTGCTTCTCGATCACCTGTCACCATTAGTCTACCTTGCTGTTCCTCTAGAAAATCTGTCTGTACTCCTAAGTGCTTCTCCATCAGCAGAGACTCAAGTCCGATTACGTCTTCCTTGATCAATTCGTTTAAATCGAATACTGACTGATGGAGCCCACTGCCGCTCTCAAGCAGAGCTGCCTCAAAAATCGTCTGTACCAGGCCTTGAAGTCTTAGAACCTCCTGCTTGACTATATCAAGATAATAAGGATACTTATCAGCTGGTACTGTACCATCGATCATACCTTCGATGAAACCTTTGATCGATGTGATGGGGGTTCTAAGATCATGTGAGACACTTGACATAAAATCTTTACGATCTCTTTCCTGATTTTCAAGCTTCTCGATCATAGTATTCATCGTATTTACCAGAATTGTCAGATCATCATTAAAAAGAGGGTCCCGTTGACCATCTGCAACGGCTGATTTACCGGCTTGACCAGGAAGTATTACTCTGGCTGAGAGGTCTCCGCGGTATACACGGTCAGCGGCTTCTGACAGCCTCCTGATCGGCCGCGTTATATTTTTTGATAATATCCAAACGAAAACAAGAGCAATTGCAAAAGCAATTACAAAAGAGACAAGCAGTCCATTTGTCATTAGAAAATTATTGAAAGTTCTGACACTCATGACTTGATGAATCTGAATTTCACCGGCAAAAGCACCAGTAGACGAAGGAATTGGCCAAACCGCACTGAGCCACTTGGAATTACCTTTCAGCAAGCCCTTATAATCACCTGTTTCAGTTATTCCTGATTGGCCGCCACTGACAGTACCGAGATATTTCGTATCAAGTCGATAATAACCCTTGTCTGTTTTACGCATCTGACGAGCTGCCTCAGTCGGCACACCTGTCTGCATAACGATCTCACCATATGAACTAACCACCCAGACGACAGATCCTGTTGATCTGGCCGCGAAATTGACATAGCTGCGGACAGAACCATCGGTTATTTCGCCCTTGAGCGGGTCATATGAGCCCGAGACGACCTCAGCAACGGCCTGAGCTGAACCTAGAAGCTGTTCAGCCTGTTGCCTCTGTGATGTGACATTGACTATGCTGTAATAAACCACACCCAGTATGACAAATACAACCAGAATGGAGACAGACAGCATCAATATGGTTCTGGCATACAGAGATTGCAGGAGACGCGGCTTCTTCATAGTCAGCAGCCTTATCCGGCAGTTTCAAACTTATAGCCTACACCCCAGACAGTTTTGATCTGCCAATAAGGATGATCACCAGCATCATCAAGTTTCTCACGAATTCTCTTAATATGGACATCTACTGTTCTTGACTCGCCATAGAAATCGAAGCCCCAAATATTTTCCAGCAGTTGTTCACGCGTAAAAACCCGATTGGGATGACTGGCTAAGAAAAACAGCAACTCCAGTTCCTTGGGCGGCATTTCGATCTCTTTTTGATTAACAAGAACTGAATACCTTGAACGATCTACTGTCAGTCCGGGATGCGAGACCGCATCACTAGCTTCAGCAGCCTCAGCCTGCTGACGAACCTCCATAGATCCATCAGATCTACGCAAGACTGCTTTGACCCTGGCTAACAGCTCTTTTGGTTCAAAAGGCTTCTGCACATAATCATCAGCGCCCAGCTCAAGTCCAACAACCTTGTCAAGAGTATCTCCTCTTGCCGTCAGCATGATCACTGGCACCTCAGAGACTCTTCTGATTTCCCTGAGAACATCATACCCATCCTTACCTGGCAGCATAAGATCCAAAATAACCACATCCGGTCTCGATTGTACGAATGTGTCAAAAGCACGGTCGCCATCAAGACAGGTTATAACTGCGAAACCATCTTTGTCGAAATAAAGACGCAGCAGTTCACTTATATTCGGATCATCATCAACGATCATTGCCTTCTTGATATCAGTCACCCCCGAAGCTATGTCTATTTATATAATGTATAAATGCTTATTTCTTGTTAAGCATATCATTAAGTTCCTGTAAAAACGAATTAACATCCTTGAATTGCCTATAAACAGAAGCGAAACGAACGTATGCCACTTCATCAATATCCTTTAGAAGCTCCATAACCATTTCGCCTATCTCCCGAGAAGAGATCTCCCGGCGAAGCGAGTTCTGAATCTGAAGTTCGACACTATCCGCAAGCTTCTCGATCTGTGATGTAGACACCGGTCTCTTCTCACAACTCTTGAGCAAGCCGGAAATCAGCTTGTCACGATCATATGGCTGTCTGGTGCCATCCTTCTTCACTACAAGAAGCGGTAAATTTTCAATCTTCTCATATGTTGTGAATCTCTTGCTGCAGGAAATACATTCTCTTCTTCGTCTTATCGCAGCGCCCTCATCAGCAGGCCTTGAATCAATGACCTTATCTTCATCATGTCCGCAAAATGGACATCTCATCGATTGCTTCCTCCTGACTTGTTATATATAAATTGCATCAATTGTCATGATCCTGCAGGAACCACGGGAGTATTCTTCCGCCCCTGCCCTTTTCCTTAGTTCCGGTTTCTCTACCTGGATGTTTCTGAGTATCGTCGGAAACTTCTCTGCCTATATGATTTCTATCAGCAGCACCACGATTGTCTGATGCAGGCTTATAGGGCGCTGTATCTGAGCTGTACTTCTTGACAGCATCAACCGAATCTGAAATATTTCTATCCTTGAAGCTTGGTATTGATAACTGTTCCGGCTCAGCGCGTCCAGTTTTGTCAAAACCTGTTCTGCCTGAGCTCATGTCGTTATCCTCTCCGACTTGATGGAAACTAGGACCGGCTGGCTTCTGAGGCAGTTCTACTTCATCCTTGCGCTCAGTCTGACTCTTCCCTGTGAGAAAATCTGGAAGATCAAGAGATTCTGATTTGCTGTCAGCAGACTTGTCAGGATTATTCATGCCAGACTGATAAGGTTTAACAGAAGGGGCCGGATTGTTAAATGGCGAAGAAAAGACTGGTTTATTCTGTTCTTCAGCTGCTTCTCTTGATCTGGATGGCTTGCCATCGCGATCAAAACCACTGGCAATAACCGTGATCATGATTTCATCCTGCATATTCTCATCGATAACAGCACCAAAAATGATATCGGCATCCGGGGAAACGGCATCTCGTACTACAGATGCCGCATCGTCGACTTCACGTATACGCATATCACGTCCACCAGTAAAATTGATGATTACCCCGCAGGCACCGTCAATTGTTGTATCAAGCAGCGGACTGTTGATAGCCTGTCTGATAGCAGCTGCAGCGCGTCCCTCACCGGATGCCCTGCCAATACCCATATGACATACTCCTGCCTCAGTCATTACTCTTCTTACATCGGCCAGATCAAGGTTTATCAAACCAGGTACAGCGACCAAGTCTGAAATTCCGGAAACACCGTACTTAAGTACCTGATCAGCCATGGTAAAAGCCTCATCGACGGTAGTGTCATCAGAAGCGATCTCGAGCAGTTTATCATTCGGTACAACTATTAACGAGTCAACGTATTTCTCAAGTTCACGTATACCGCGTTCAGCATTCTGCATCCTGCGTGATCCTTCAAACCTAAATGGTCTGGTTACGACACCTACTGTCAGTATTCCAAGTTCCCTTGCAATCTGAGCTACGACCGGTGCTCCGCCGGTACCAGTACCGCCGCCCATACCAGCGGTGATAAAGAGCATGTCAGTACCGCTGATCAGCTGTGAAATCTCATCCTTAGATTCATTGGCCGCTTTTTCACCGATCTCTGGATTGGCTCCGGCACCTAAGCCTCTGGTTATCTTCTCACCTATTTGCACTCTGTTGCTTGCCTTGGTTCTGAGCAGAGCCTGATTGTCAGTATTAACAGTAATAAACTCTATCCCCTGGACATCGCCCTCTATCATGCGATCAACAGCATTACAGCCGCCTCCGCCTATACCGATAACCTTGATTGTCGCGAAATGATCATTTTCCATACCGAATCCCATTTTATAATCAACCAAAAGAACATCTCCTCTCAGAACTTAACTATTTATTTAGTAGATCGATCATTCAGATTTAAGACCTATCAAGCAATCGATCAATTTTTACCACATTATGATAATTTTACACTAACTATCTGCCTCATACAACAACACCTTGTTTTATAGAGCATGATTATGGCTTATCTAGGATTTTTCTGCTTCTTTCTTATCCTTATCAATATCAATACTGCTATTCTTCTTGCTCATTCTGGCAAGAAGTATCCGGCGGATAGTTGAAAAATTAATAAAAATTCTATTACCAAACGCAAACACAGCGGCCAGACTTAGCTGAAGATCGAGCTGATCACCAAGCGCGGCAAGCAGGACCGCAATAGCACTATTGCCTATAAATCCACTTACAAAAAGTCTGGTATTATATTGGTTTTTGAGGTTAGCTGTCAGAGCACCGACTACTGAATCGATAGCAGCTAAAATACCAACAGCTACATAAGAAGAAAACTCAGGCGGTATCTCAATATTCCAGAGCAGCCCTATTATCAGTCCGATAATCAATCCAATCAGTGGAAACATCTATACTCTCCATTCCCGTTCATTGGCAGATATGCCTGCTTGTACCGAGATAAGACAAGCATTACTCCAAACATTCTAACATTTATCAATGAAAAAAAGTACTATCGTACTACTGCCTTACATTATTTTTTCAGCTATCCGGTCTAAATATCTTTTTTGTACCTGTCAAATCAAGTATTCCCTTGCCATGTCCACTTAGTACACCCTGCTCGAGGGCGAATCTCAGCCAGAGTACATCTTCAGAAAGATCGCCACCGCGCTCTGCTAATATGATGAGCTCTTCACCTGTATCCGGCAGTACCACAGTCAAATAGACAAGGCTGCCGCCAGCGGGCCTGATTTTCCTGACATGCGACATCAAGCTGACTGAAGTTCTCTCATCACGGTCAGCATCGATAATCGCACCCATAATCGTAACTGCCAGCTGCATAGAACTAGCTACATCGACCGTAAGCGGCTGACCAAGACTCAAAGAAACTGCTCTGATACCTTCTATAACCGGTATATCATCAGGTATCTTCGGATGAATACTTAGGGCATAGCCTTCTTTGTCAATTAGTACACAACCATCAGGAATATTGACATAAGCTACTTCGATCCTCTCTTCAATACTGATGGCAACAGTCCCGGGAAATTTCATTCGGACATCCGCCGCTTTTACAAAAGGGGAATAAGCAGCTATAGTATCCTCAGCGTTTTTATAACGCAGCTGAAAAATGTGCTGCAGACTGCCGCCTAAGCCTCTTGCCAGATGCTGTCCAACTGACAATCCACTGGCAGCAATAATTTCTTCTTCAGTTAAAACATCGGCTGGCGCTACTTCAAAACTTCCAAGGTGAAAAGATGGCAGAGCCAATACAGCAACTGTCAGCACCAGGAGTACTGCCAGCCAGATCAGGAAACCGCCACGCCGCTTATGTTTATCTGAGTTCATCTGATTCATTTTATTATTCCTGCAAGACATTTATAGATATCGCCTGACGCTTGTGGCTTGGCCAGTAGTTTTGCTGACTTGCCCATGCTTGACAACTTCTCAGAGTCGGACAGCATGTCGATCAGAGTATCAGATAACCAGGAACTATTGCAAAGCTCATCACTCTGCATAATAGCTGCACCGGCATTCACCAGCGCCCCGGCATTAAATGTCTGATGATCACCCGCTGCATAAGGATAGGGAATCAAAACAGACGCTCTTCCCAGAGCCGCCAATTCAGCACAGGTCATAGCACCGGCTCTGGCAACAACCAAATCAGCTGCAGCCATCCACAAATGCGCATCGAACAGATATTCTCTGACATCACAATCAAGCTTTTTTGCTTCAGCCATTTGGCTGACTACTTCATAATGCTGCTTGCCGGCAGCAAGGAGCAATTTGATCTTGCCCCTGGCATTGGCAAAAGCCTGCCACTTGTCATCTTCTGCTAATCCCAAAACAGCATTATTAAGTTTAGCTGCTCCCAGGCTGCCACCCATGATCAGGACTAGCTTCTCCTGTTCATCAATCCCCAGTTTTTGTCGGGCCTGATCTCTGTCCAGTTCAAAAAATATTTCTCTAACAGGGTTACCGGTTAGTACTATAGGAGCCAAAGTGCGAAAATACTTCTCAGTTCCCGGGAAGCTGATACAGACACTTTGACAACGCCCTGCCAGCATTCTGTTCGATCTGCCGGGATAAGCATTTTGTTCATGGAGAAGTGCCGGTACCTTCAATCGAGCGGCAGCAGATATCAGAGGACTACAGACATAACCGCCTGTTCCAATTACGGCATCAGGCTTGAAATCCCTAATAAGCTTCATACACTGCTTCCTGCCTGCTAGTATTTCTCGAAGTGCTTTGACTGCTTCTTTGCCCGGCCTATTCGGTAAACCTCTGGCTCTGATCTCTTGAAATGCATAACCGGCACGAGGTACCATCTCACTCTCAAGACCCCGCGCTGTACCGCAAAACAGTATTTGGGCATCAGGTTCTCTTCTTACAATTTCATCGGCAATTGCCAAGGCCGGATTAATGTGTCCGCTTGTTCCGCCACCAGCCAATATATACTTCCTGGACATGATCATTTTCTCCTATATCCTGCTCTGGTACTGTTGTCTGCAGGTTTCCTCATTCTCTTGTCTGCTCGCGGAACATCATTGATTGCACCAGCCAGCGAAGATTTTTTGCGTGGCAACTGACCTGATCTCGAAACTGCAAGCAAAAACCCTACAGCTGTCAGGAAGAACAGATTTGAAGTTCCTCCATAGCTGAAAAAGGGCAGAGAAATACCAGTTGATGGCAACAAACGTGTCGCAACACCCATATTTAGAAAAGCCTGAATGCTTAGCAGCCCGGTATAGCCTGCTGCCAGCATGGCAGAGTAATTGTCTTTTGCCTTGATTGAGATCATAACTCCTGTGATCATGAAAACTACAAACAGTAATAAAACCGAAAGCGTGCCCAGGAAGCCAAGTTCTTCACCAATGATCGCGAAAACATAGTCATTGTGCGCTTCGGGCAGATAATTGTATTTTTGCCGGCCTTTTCCCAGACCTACCCCCGTCAGACCTCCAGAACCAATCGCAATTATCGCCTGAGTTATCTGATAAATATCATCAGAATCAGCATCTTCAGGAGATATGAACATATCGATCCTGCGTCCGACATGAGCGAAATTATCCGTAATTGATTCGACCAGCTCATCCATGCTTTGTCCGGTGGAGTTCAAATAGATCGGCATCAGAGCTCCAAGGATCAGAGCTATAATCAGAATTAATGCTATAGCCTGCAGGATCCCGCTGATCCAGGAACGTACAGGTAGACCAGATGCCAGAAATACTGTCAGAATTATAAATGAGAGGATTATGAAACCAGACAGATGTGGCTGACGTACAATTAGAATAAGCCATATCAACATTGAGCCGCCGGGAATCAGAATATCGCGCCAACCGTCCATAAGCCAGGTCACGAGCTTTGAACGCTGTTTGACTTTTCCACTTTCAACGCGCCGTCTGCGCCAGGAAAAATAGCCGGCCAGACAGAAAACACTTGCGACTTTTGCCAGTTCTGATGGCTGCATCGTAATTGAACCGATCCTGATCCAGCGGCGTGCGCTGTTTATAACTTCACCGGCAACGGCGACATAAAGCAGCAAAGCTGATGTCAGGCCGTATAATAAGACAACAAAAACTATTTTATTGAAAAAATCTACACGGAAGCCAATTGCTATAATCAGGGCAACAACCAGACCAAGTGCTGTGAAGCTGGCCTGTCTGAGGACATAATACATCGAGTTGCCTTCATAATTAGCATAACCGTCACTCATACTGGCACTAAAAAGCATGACCAGGCCGAAGGCGATCATAATCAGAACGAGAATAAGCAGAAGACCATTCATCCGCAGCGATTCGCGCATCTGAATAGAACCTGTCACTCTTCTAACCTCACGGTTTCTAATATTTTCAGCCGCAGGTCTCGTGAGTTGTCTCTGCATTTTTCTCTCACTATTTATCACTTCATCACCTCAGTGTTCTAAGTCATTTTACATTGATCTTTTCTTCAATTGATTATAGCTGCCAGGCTGGCAGTATAAGCAGCAAAGCTGCCACACCGCCAATTACAGTTATCAATGTGAATACTATCACTATTTTTACTTCTTTCCAGCCGCCTAATTCATAATGATGATGGATCGGCGACATTCTGAAAATTCTCTTACCGCCGGTTTTCTTGAAATAGACAACCTGAATCATAACAGAAAAGGACTCGGCCATATAGATAACGCCTGCTATTGCAATCAGCCAGGGAACACCTAAAATAAGACAGGCTGCGGCAAGTCCTGCACCCAGAGCCTGGGAGCCTGTATCACCCATAAACACTCTGGCCGGATGACGATTGAAAATCAAAAATCCCAGACATCCACCAGCTACTGCAAGCGAGAATAGCCAGACAGCTCTGCTGTCAGGTGCTAAGGTTCTCAGCAGCCAGGCTGCCGCGGCGATAAAAATCGAACTGACAACAGTAACAGATGATGCTAGTCCATCGACTCCATCAGTCAGATTTACTGAATTGCAAACAAAAAAGAGATAAAGAACTACCAGCAGACCATACGGCAGCTTAAACCAGCCTGTTATCATAATTGGATTGCTGCTAAGAGGCAGCAGAAGAAACGGCTCACTTGGCGCCAGATAGAGATAATAAACAGTAAACAGGACTGAAAATAGGCCAAGCAGCAATGTTTTCTGTATGACTGAGAGACCTTTCTTGCTTATCCTTACCTTGATATAATCATCCATAAAACCGGCAAAAGCAAAAAATAACATTATGAGAACAAGTATAGAGAAGCTCTGAAGTTCAGGCCAAAACAATATTACAATAATCGCAGCCAGCATCAGAGGTATCAAGAAGAAGAAACCACCAAAAGTAAGTGTTCCAGATTTTTTGTAATGAGATTTTGGTCCATCATCTCTTACAGTTTGCCCTACCTGCAGCTTGTTTAGCAAAGGCATACCGATCATTCCAGCAGCAGCTGTTGCTGTGAACATGATCACAATAGCCATTATCATTTCAAAAAAAGTCGTCATCTTCTATTCCTCCAGATAAGCTTCCAGCTCAGCAGTAATTTTGTCCATTGCGAAAGCTCTCGAGCCTTTTACCAATATATAATCACCTGGTTTAATTATTGACTTCAGGTACGATAGCAGTTTTTCATGGTTATCATAATTGTTGATTATTATATCAGATGAGCTCTGCCTGGCTCCTTTTTCGATTTCAGCAGAAAATTCGCCATATAGACAGAGCTCACTAAATCCAACCTCTACAGCTTCTCTGCCTACGAGCTGATGTGCTGCTGCACTATAGCTGCCTAGTTCAAGCATGCCCGCAAGTACACCTATGATTCTATGTTCTCCTGCCATGGCAGCAATCGTCCTGATTGCAGTGATCATTGATTCAGGAGCCGCGTTATAGGTATCGTCCATGATGCAGATATTATTCAGCCTAATTATATTTTGTCTTTTGCCAGTATTTTTATAGTCAATAATTTTTTCAGCAGCAGCAGACATATCTACTCCGGCTAGCTGTGCTGCCAGTAGGCCAGCAAGAGCGTTGCTGATATGATGACTACCAGGCAGACCGATGTTTACCTTATGGCGGCTGACAGAGGTCACAGCCTCAAATGAAGACCCTTCTGACCCAGAGACAATATTCTCTGCCCTGATATTGGTTGATTCAGTGTCAACAATGTCAGAAGAAAGCGAATAGCATGCTGTTTTTACTGGACTATTACCTGACAACTGCCAATTAGTAAGCATCTCATCATCCCTGTTTATGATAAGAATACTATCTTCTGTCATACCTGCTGTGATTTCTGTTTTGGCCTTGAGAATGTTTTCTCTGCTGCCCAGAAGCTCCAAATGAGACCAGCCGATATTAGTTATGACCGAGATATCCGGGCAGGCGATCATGCTTAAGAGTTCAATCTGACCCAGACCACGCATACCCATTTCTACTACAACAAAATCATGCTCCTGATTTGCAGCCAGCAGCGTCTGAGGAAGTCCGATTTCATTATTTAGATTGGCAGCTGTCTGATGAACTTTGCCGCCGGCAGACAAACAACAACTGATCATTTCTCTTGTACTTGTTTTGCCGACACTGCCGGTAACAGCAATAACTTTTGCCCGGAGCTGATGACGATATCCACATGCTATCTGCTGAAGTGCCAGTAGTGTATCCGGGACTTCAAGCACAACAGGGCCTTTTGCCAGTCTGTTCAGCGTCGGATGACCGGCCTGTACGATCAACATACCGGCACCAATTTCAGCTGCTTTGTGCAAGAAGCTATGACCGTCAAAATTGTCACCTACAAGAGCGAGAAAAACCTCTCCCGCTTTCAGACTTCGGCTGTCAGTTGACAGACCTGAAAATTCTAGTTTCTCGAGGCCGGCAGGAAGCAATTCTGCCTTTGGCAGGACAGAGGTTTGTTTGCCTTTGATAAATGGCATTTTATTTGTACTTGTCCATTCGATGATATCTCTTGCTCTGAACCTGCTCATAGCTGGCCTCGCTCAGCCAGCAATTCTGATGCTGTTTCCGCGTCATCGAAATGGATGGTTTCATCCTTGAAAATCTGATAAGTCTCGTGGCCTTTTCCGGCAATTATTATCATATCTCCAGGCTCGGCCAGATCGATCGCATAGGCAATCGCCTCGCGCCGGTCCGGCACAACTTCATATTTCCCACCAGTCGGCTTGATACCTGTAAGGATGTCCTGAATAATTGCCATGGGATCTTCTGTTCTCGGATTATCAGACGTAATCACCGTGAAGTCTGCCATGCGGCCGGCTGTTTCACCCATTTCAAATCTGCGTGAACGGGCACGATCGCCGCCATTGCCAAATACTACTATCAACCTGTTATCAACATAGGAACGAAGTGTTTCAAGTAGTTTTTCAAGACTTGCTGCATTATGCGCATAATCAACAACAATCTGGAAATTTCCTTTTGTCGATACACTTTGCACTCTGCCGGGTACACTTACATTCGACAAACCAGCTCTAATACTGTCTAAACCAATGCCCAGACTGCCGCAGACAGCCGCAGCCGCCAGAGCATTGCTGACATTGAAACTGCCAGGCATGGCTACGAAAACATTGCCCTCAAACCAAGGAGTCTGCAGAAAAAAAGATGTTCCGGCAATTCCTTTCTCAATTGTTCTTCGTAGATCTTGTGCTCTGACATCTGATTTACTATCAAGTCCGTAACTAATATGTTCGCCGGCTGATCTGCCGACACGTTCATAAATATCTATATCTCTATTTACGATTCTGTCATTGCTTACATCAAACAGGAGTAATTTGGATTGCAGATATTCTTCCATATCAGCATGTTCATGTGGTCCAATATGGTCCTCGTATAGATTGGTAAAAACACCTGCTCTGAATTCACAGCCATACACTCTGTTCAGCTTCAAGCCTTGAGAAGAAACCTCCATCACACAGCTGTCCATACCGACTGCCGTCATCTCATCGAGCAAAGCTTGCAAATCATAAGACTCGGGCGTTGTTCTGGATGCATACATGACCTTGTCACCTATCATGTTGGCGACTGTGCCAATAAGACCAGTCTGACGCCCGGCAGCCTTCAGTATAGCTCTGACCATATAAGCCGTTGTTGTCTTGCCCTTGGTTCCGGTTATTCCGATCAAGTCAAGTTTTCCAGATGGATGTCCAAAAAAGCGGTCGGATACATGTGCTAATCCGATCCTCGTGTCAGAGACCCTTGCCCAGCTTACCTGTTCAAGAGCCTGTCTGGTTTTGTCATCAAGTTGATCAAGTGGTTTTTGCAGCAAGAAGCCGCTGACTCCCTGAGCACATGCCTGACCGATATATTTATGGCCATCAGTCACATAGCCATCAACGCATACGAAGAGACTGCCCTGTCTGGCTTTTCGCGAATCATAGACTATATTGTCAATGTTAATATCAGCAGCTCCTGAACCTTCCAGGATCTCGAGGCCACTTAACAATTCTTGAAACAGCATATTATTCTCCTTGTATTATCAAATTCAGACTATTTTATTATGTTGACTCAAGGTATGCAAGGAGTATCACTCTACGGGCAAGGCTGACGTTTCTACAGGCTCTGAAGCTGTAGTTTCTTCAGTATCCACCTGAGCAGTCGTCTCAGCAGTCGGTTGATCGCCACCATGTTCATCCTCAGGGTCCGTACTGTCAGCAACTCCATCAATGTGTTCAACCACCGGTTGGAAAACTATCTTGATCTGACTTCCTCTTTGCAGCCTGTTTTTTGTCGTCTTAACAGGATTGCCAGTTTCCGGATCGATCTCAGTATCCTCATCCTGCTCCTGGCCTTCGTTTTCAGTTTGATTTATTGTGTTCTCATTGTCTATCTCGCCAGCCTGCTGATCAACTTCTTCGTCTTGCGGATCAGTGCTTGCAGAATGAGTCGCACCTGGCGTCTGAGAAACAACTGTTCCCAGACAGTCAGCTTCTATCAGAATGTTAAGACCCGCCTCATTGGCAGACAGAAGGCTCTCATGAACGGTTTTTCCAGTGAGATCTGGTACTACTACCAGATCCTCTTTTATCTGGTCAGAAGGATATAAATAGATCAGACTTCGGTGATGGACAGCGGTTCCCGCTGCCGGCCATTGACTGCGAATGATCGTCTGATCGCTCATCGATCTTTCACCGGCCTCTGCTCTTAAACCACTATTACCAAGCTCCTTGATCGCCTCTGCATAAGTTAAGCCTGTCATATCCGGAACTTCTTTTGTTTCGCTAAGTCTGGAAATATCAAGTTCGCTATAAACACGTGCGACGCCAAGATACTCCAAAGTTCTCTCAATGATCACACCGCAGGTTTTTGCAGCGCCGCCTGATGACAATGTTTTGTCTCTTGGTTTCTGCATTACGACCAGAACCACTATTTCAGGGTTATCGGCCGGAGCCAAGGCAGCAAAAGAAATTGTATGATCGCCAAAATCATCCGTAGAAGTACTGGTTTTACCAGCAACGGAATATCCTTCGATATAAGCTTTTGACCCAGTGCCGTAGAGAACAACGCCCTTGAGCAGATCACGGATACGAACCGATGTTTGATCAGAAATTACTTTTCGAATCGTTTCCGGTTTGATCTCACGGATGACAGCACCATCGCTATCAGTTACTGATTTAAGAACTGCAGGCTGAATCAGATTGCCGCCATTGGCAAAAGTCGAGAAAGCTGAAGCCATCTGGATAGGCGTAAGTGTCGAGGACTCGCCATAAGAGAGAGTTACCATATCAAGCTCAGAAGGAGATTCATGTAAAATGCCAATTCCTTCAGCCGGAAGATCAATACCAGTAGTATTCATGAAGCCAAAGGCCTTCATGTAATTATAATAGCTGCTAACTCCAGCTCTCTGTGCCAGCTGGGCAAAAACCGGATTACATGATCGCCAGAAACCCTGCTCAAGAGTTTCGATGCCATGACCAACTCTGGTCGAGCATGATATAGTCCAGTCTAGAACCTGCATCGGACTGTCGTCAAAGAGCTCATCTTCTCTTGTCTGGTTTTCTTCGAAGCTGATTGCAGCGGTAACAGCCTTCATCGTTGATCCTGGTTCATATGTATCAGAAATAGCTCTGTTTCGCCAGATCTGTGCCGACAGGAATTCAATCACTTCCTCGGAAGTCCCTCCAGCCGGATCGATCGCAGCTTCAGCAATAGCATCAAGCCTAGTGTTATCAGGTATTTCTGTCGGTTTTGAGCTGTCGAAATAAGGATAAGAAGCCATACCCTTAACAGCACCAGTATAGGGATCTATCACTACCACTGAACCACCTGAGGTAATATCATAGGTTCTGATTGCTCTCTCCAGTTCTTCCTGAACGATTTTCTGAATATTGATATCTAGATTCAAGTGTAGGTTATTACCGTTTTTTGCACCGAGGCTGGTAGGCACAGAAAATGGGAGTTCACCGCGTCCACTGTAATTATCTGTTTCAACATATGTATAGCCTGGCTGGCCGGTCAGCAGATTATTGTACTGGAGCTCGACACCAAGCTGCCCGGTGAGGTTGCCATTGTTGAAGCTGGCCAAACCTAGAACCTGACTAGCAAGACTGCCATTTGTATAATACCGTCTCGGTTCCGAATCAATTCTGACACCACCGATCGTGTTATCGCTCAGATACTGTTTAAGTGTGTCTGCTTCCTGCTTAGGGACATCTTTTTTCAGCTGGATATAGGAGGCATCAGTCTTGGCAAGCTCGGCCATAACTGCATCAGTTTCGAGATGCAGAGCCAGGGCGATTGCCTCGCCGATTTCCTCCTTTTTGATATTTTTTGTTATTGATCTGACATCACCGGGGGTGATGCCTATGCGGTAAACATAAGTTGTGCCAGCAAGCTCAACTCCGTTCGCATCATAAATACGGCCTCTCTCCGGCTGTTGAGTCACTTTTGTGAAATGTTGTCTGGCCGCCTTCTGCGCATTTACTTCATATTCTACTATCTGGATCTGATATAGTTGATTTATGAGCGCAGCCGCGAAAAAAAGCAAGACCGCCACCAGTATCAGCAGCGGTATCTTGCCGCCCTGTCTCTTATCTCTGTTGTGGCGATCTCTCTTAATCTGTGTTTGTCTATACAAATCGGCGCTAATATTGCCGCGCCCGTTATTCTCTGTCGTTCTGCTCAGTCTTCTTCTGCCTTGAGCCTGTTTCAAATCAATCTACCTGCCTTTTTTGGTTAAGTGTTTTGAAGAAACCTTCAACATTATCGAAAATGTTGTTAAGGTATGCTTCCTGATCCGCAGCACCAGCGTTGGCTGAGGCGAAAACCACTCTGTCAGTATCAGGTACAAAAACACTGATGACCTGGCTTCTTGCAGGATCCTGCAGCCCAAGATCGTCAATAGCTCTGCGTCTGATCAAATCAAGATTGGTCTTTTGCGCCAGGGACTCACTGATCTGATTGGATTCCTGCTCTAATTTTGTAATCGTTCTTTCGATACGCAGGTTCTCAAAATTCGATTCCAGTATCATCGCCTGTCTGAAGACAATAATACCATAAACTCCGGCAACCAGTGCAATAACCATAACCATTGCCGCAAGAGCTTTGAATCTGCGAAAAGCCAGCTGTCTGTCAATCTGCTGTCTTGCGTTTTCTCTAGCAAGTTTTCTGACTTCACCGATATCTTCAGTAGTGACACGGCGCACACGCATTTTCGGCAATTTTGGCTTCCCGGTATGAAGATCAGCTGCTTTGCCGCCTCTAATTACCATCCCTTTGCGGTAGGAATTATTTGCAGCGGAGCCGCCGTTATTATGGTAGGAGTTAGTTACAGCCAGGTTTCCTCTAGTCGGATTCATATCTGCAGCTCCTCTTCTCTTGATCTTTCGAAGCATCTAAGTCTGGCGCTTCTTGCCCGGGCATTCGATTCACTTTCACTTATGTCAGCTATGATGCCTTTTCGGTCTATCTGCTTGCCCAGAGGCTTGTTGCCGCATATGCAAACTGGAAAAGACCGGGGGCAGGTACATGGATTTTCCCATCTGCGGAAGGCTTCTTTTACCATTCTGTCTTCCAGTGAATGGAAGGTTATGATACACAGTCTGCCTCCTTCATTTAGCATGTCTGGAGCAATTTCCAACAATTTCTCAAGGGCATCAAGCTCATGATTTACAGCTATACGCAGAGCCTGAAAAGTTCTTCTTGCAGGATGCTGCTTCTCTTTGAGCGCTTTTGATGGCATAGCCTGTCTAATAAGTTCAGCAAATTCTCCGGTTCTGGCAAAAGGCTTGTCCATCCGCCTTCTGACTATAGCTTCTGCCAATCTGCGGGCATAACGCTCTTCACCGTAAGTTTTCAGTATCCAGGCAATCTGCTCTGCTGATTCAGTATTGACGATGTCAGCAGCAGTTTGTCCTGAGCTAATATCCATACGCATGTCCAGCGGGCCATCCTGACCATAACTGAAACCTCTTTCCGCCTGGTCCAGCTGCCATGACGATACTCCGAGATCGGCAAGTATACCGTCTACACCCTGAATACCCATATCTTGCAGCACTTCTTCCAGATCGCTGAAATCAGCTGCTGCTATGTCAAATTTCGCTTCGCTCTGAACCTGGTTCAATCTCTGTTTAGCCGCTGCTCTGGCATCAGCATCCTTGTCGAATGCTATCAGCCTCCCCTGGCTTCCTAGTGCTTCCAGAATACCGCTGCTGTGTCCGCCGCCGCCAAGTGTACAGTCGACATATAAGCCATCTGGTTTAATTGCAAGATGCTCAAGCGATTCGTTATACAGAACCGAGATATGGCGGAAATCAGAGTCCCCTGACATCGAACCTTGAGAGATCGATATCTGCTAGTGATCCCTCTTCCCCCTTCTGTAATTCATAGAAGCTCTTCGAGCAAATTTCCAGCTTATCGAACATATCAATGAAACAGACTTCCTCACCTGCTTTGACCTGTATATGTGACCAGAGCTCATCGGAAACAGATATTCTGCCCTGCTTGTCGAAATCACATGGCATAGCCTCACCGATGATCGCCCTCTTAAGTCTTCTGACAGCCGGGTCTGTACCTGACAGCTGCGCAATTTGTGCTCTTATTTCATGGAATTGTTCAGGTGTATAAGCAGAGAGATAACCATCATCAAGGCTTAGTGTCACGATGAGTGTGCCTCCCAGGCTATCGCGCAGACGAGCTGGAACAAATACACGGCCTTTTGCATCAACCGTATGTGTAAATCTCGCCACGTCTGCACCTCCCTTCAGGAATTTCACCACTCTTAACCACAAATGTGATGTTTTCCTCTACAATTCACCACCTAAGAAGTATTCTACCGCTTAATCAGCAGCAAAGCAATAAAATTGTAACGAGAGACACTTTTTGTAATACAACCTTAATAAAAGAAAAAGGACCTTCAGCGCTAATGCCGAAGGTCCTGCTGTTTTCAGGGTCAATATTGCTATTTCTGAATAATATTTCTCTCAACTGAAAGATTAAGCATGACTCCAAGAGATATGAAATTTACAACCATTGCTGTGCCGCCAAGACTTACAAACGGCAGCGGTATACCGGTGATCGGCAGTAGTCCTACTGTCATGCCAAGATTCTCAATATAATGGATTGCCAGAGCAGATGTTAATCCAACCATGGTAAATGCCGCAGCTGGATTCTCTTCACGAAGCCTCGAAGCTACATAGAGACTACGGGCAAGGAAGAAAAATGCCAGAATCAACAGCGCTGTTGTACCAACAAACCCCATATGCTCTGACACAGCCGTATAGATAAAATCCGATTCTTTAACAGGCACATGAACAGAGTTTTCGGAACGGCTGCCAAACAGGCCGCCTGATGCAATTGCCATCTGAGCCTGAATCAGGTTGAAGGAAGCATCGGGATCATGCCCTGGGAAGAGAAAAGTTATGATCCTGTTTTTCTGGAAATCACCTAGATAGAAAAACCAGGCTAGAGGAATCGCGATTACAGCTCCGGATATACCCAGAAGCACATATCGCCATTTTATGCCCCAGACAAATACCATACAGACGAACATGAAGAGGATAACCATTGTCGTACCAAAATCCGGCTGCATCATTATCAGTGCAACCGGAGGCAAAAAGACCGCCAAAATCAGCAGACCACCCTGCCACCAGTTCAGCTTATTGTTGGTCATAGCTTCAAAAAGCTGGGCGCAAACCATCGCAATGCCGACTTTTGCCAGTTCAGAAGGTTGGAATGTTCCGACTACCGGCAGCAGCATCCAGCTGTCTGCACCCCATTTATCTTCAAGCGAGAAACCATCCACGAGGACATAGACCAGAAGCAGAAGACTGACAGCATATATTGCCCAGCCTACAAGCCTCAGTGTTGGAGCTTCCAGCAGGCTGATAATTACCGCTATGATAAGACCCACCAGAGCGGCACCTATCTGTTTATAGATATTCATTGGATAAAGGTCGCCGAAGCCGCTCGAAAGGACTCTGTTTAGTACAAACAGACCGATCAGGGTTACTGATAAAATCGGCACAAGCATCCAATAATCCATCTTACGGAAGAACGTATCGGATTTAAGCTGTTCGAAGCCAGAATGAGACATCAGTTATTTTTCTCCTGATTTTGATCATCTTCTATTTCAATGAAATCATTTGCATCAGAAACAGTTTCCATTTCAGCTGAAGAATCTGTCTGCTCAGCAGTTTCAGCT
>JAAYFZ010000125.1 GCA_012727965.1 Clostridiaceae bacterium | reverse complement strand
ATTGATAACTGTTTGAATAATATAGTCAACGAAATAAGAATTGACTTGATTGGCAGAGACTTTCATAGGTGTACTCCGGAAAACAAGTTCAGTGTCAAGAGCCTCGTCATATTCGTTTTCAGATATCATACCCAGCTCGTACATTTTACTAAGTACGATACGCATACGACGGAGAGCGTTTCTTCTGCCGTTTTCAGTGAGTGGATTATAGGTGGAGGGTCGATTGGGGACGCCGGCGAGAAAAGCACACTCAGTCAGATTCAGCTGAGCAGCTTCTTTGTCGAAATAGGCTTTTGAAGCAGACTGAATCCCCACATAACTGTTTCCCATAGGCACGAGGTTAATATACAGCTCCATTATCTCGTCTTTGGATTTTTGCTTCTCAAGTTCGATCGCGTTGTACCATTCCTGAATCTTGCGCTGTGCTGAGATCTGGTCGGCACCTGATATCATCTTAACTGTCTGCTGAGTTATTGTTGAACCACCGTGTGTAGCTGCACCGCCATTTGAGAGCGCGGACAATACAGCGCTGCCGATTCTTCTCGGATCGATACCAATATGATCATCGAATCGTTCATCCTCGATTGCTTTGAACGCCTCATCTATGTATGTATGCTCGACAGCGGTAAAAGTCACAAACTCGCGATTAATATTCTGTGAACCAGTAAGAATAGCGATATCTTCTTTGTTCTGATCAAGAATATGAGATACTTCATTAGTGTTTTTTATTTGGTTGACAACAATAGTTTGAGCAGTTGAAATATAACCTATCAGCATACCAAAACCGAGTCCGCCAACAAGAAAACCCAAAATTGCTACGACTACAATTATCAGACCAAGAGCTTTGCCGAAGGAAATTCCGAGCAATCTGGTTAATCCCATAATTGCTCCACTATGAGTTGGTTTACCTTTTATTCTATGCTTAAGCTCTCTTTTTACCGCCTGATCGGATCTGCGACGTGGCGGGGGAGCATACCTATTATCTTTATTGTTGATTTCTGCCACCTGAGCACTCCTTTTTGCCAGTATATAAACCAGCAATTATAAAAGAGGGGTACTTACCCCTCCTCTTGTTAACATGTATGCTTATTGCATTATCATTATCGTTGGGTTAAGGGGCTCTCCATAGAGTCTGATTTCAAAATGCAAATGAGGCCCTGTTGCGGTGCCTGTGCTACCGACTCTGCCAATCATTTCACCCTTTTGAACCTTCTGGCCGGCGCTCACATTCATATTACTGCAATGCATATAAACCGTTGTGAAGCCATTGCCATGATTTATTACGATGTATTTTCCTTGTGACCCTCCATAAGTAGCTGTTGTAACAGTTCCAGCTCCTGCTGCATAAATTGGTGTTCCCGTAGGGCTTGACATATCAACTGCCGGGTGGAAATGGTAATGACCGTATACAGGATGCCTCCTTGAACCGTATCCTCTTAATGAGCCAGATGATGGTTTCTTTGTAGGCAGATAGTCAAGTTTGTTACTAATAGTGGCTTCATACTCCGTGAGGTCGATTTCCTGAGCCTCAGGCATCTGTTTGAAGTTTGCAAGTTTATTCTGAAGCGAAATGAGGTTTCTGGCTTCTTCAGCATAAGATGAAACGGAACCACTTGAACGTGAGATCATTTGAGTATTAAGATTACTCATCAAAGCGTTGAGAATCGTATCCTCAAGCTGATTCATTTCATTGTCCTTGGATTCAAGAGCGTCATTAAGTTCTTCAGCTTTTGCTTTTTCTTGATCAAGCTCTTCCTGAAGATTAATTTTCTCTATAGTTTCACAAAGTTGCTCATCTCTATTTAATGCTTCATTTAGAGATTGAAGACCAGAAACGTCACCTGAGTTGGCCTCTGTTCTGACCATTTCAGCGGCTGCACCTGCTGGATCTCTGGTCGCAGCCAGGTATCCGACGGATGAAGCTGATGCTATAGTTATGATCAAAGCAACAGCGATTAGTGGTTTTTTATACTTGTGCAGCCATATAAGCCGCCTGTTAACTGTTCTGACAGCTGTTTTGCCAGCTGCGGACCAACGCTTCTGCATAGCGTCTCCTTTCGAGGTACAAGAATACACATCGCATATTATAGTGTAAGATGAGAAAAAAAGCAATAAATTGAGAGGGTATATAAATGGTAACACATAGCGATAACAAGACAGTAAACTCAGGTGATTTAATTAAGCTTGATATTTTTGATTTAAATCAGCACGGACAAGGGGTTGGCCGCCACAAGGGCATGATTATTTTTGTCGAAGATGCTTTGCCTGGCGAGACCGTGAAAGTGAAAATTGAAACCGTGAAAAAAAACTATGCAACTGGTGTGATAAAGGAAATAGTCATTTTCGCCAATGACAGGGTAGAACCACTCTGTTCACTGGCTGGGCGCTGTGGTGGCTGTGCTGTTATGCACCTGGATTATAAGGCTCAACTGAACTGGAAACAGGAGCATGTCGCAAGTCTGCTCGATAGAACTGGTCCGACTGGCTGGAATAGAGACAAACTGCTGTCAATTATCGGAATGGATAATCCCTGGCATTACCGCGGCAAGGTGCAGATACCTTTTTCGGGCAGTTCGGATAAACCACTGGCTGGATTTTATGCCAGAAGAAGTCATCAGATCGTAGATGGCGAAGTATGCTTCATTCAGCACCCGATAGCTGATCTTGTCAGAGCGACAATTAGAAATTATATACGCGATAGTAAACTCAAACCATATGACGAAAAATCAAATACCGGGACTGTTCGTCATATCATTGTCAGAACGGGTTTCTTCAGTGGACAGGTCATGGTGATTCTCGTTACAAGAGATGAAGATCTGCCAGCTCTGGCCGATTTGACAGATAAACTGCGAATGAAGATCAGTAGTTGGGAACCGGAACCAAATAATGGGCAGTTTTCTGATTTTCCAGAAGATATCTTGCAGAGAGGCTTCGAATTATCCAGCCTTTGGCTTAGTGTAAATGACAGAAGGAGCAATGTCGTTATGGGTGAGCGGCTGAAGCTTGTTTTCGGTCAGGAATATATGCTTGAAGAAATACTTGGAATCAAGTATAGAATTTCACCGCGCGCCTTTTTCCAGGTTAATCCATATCAAACAGTCAACCTTTACCAAGAGGTTATTAATATGGCTGATCTCCAAGGGACAGAAACGGTGCTTGACCTTTATTGTGGTACTGGATCGATATCACTGCTGCTTGCAGCAAGGGCTGCTTATGTCAGAGGAGTTGAGATCATTGAAGAGGCGATCACAGATGCCCGGCTGAATGCCGAGACCAATAACATAAACAATGTTGAGTTCATTGCCGCTGCAGCTGAAACATGGCTTCCTGAGTATTTGTCAGGAGGCGGTACAGCCGATGCAGCTGTGATCGATCCTCCCCGCAAAGGCTGCGATGCTGAACTTATCAGAGCCCTCTGTGAAGCAGACATACCTGTTCTTGTTTATGTTTCATGCAATCCGGCTACATTAGTTCGGGATCTTGTAATTTTGGGATCATCTTATGAGGTCATTTCTGTGAGGCCTGTAGATATGTTCCCACACAGTGATTCTGTAGAATGTGTCGTTCGACTTGAACGAATCCGCAATTAATCATGTACGTTGTTATTCCAACAATTACAGGGGGTTATTAATCGATAGGTTTCTATGGTATAATATCTTCAGTTATGACCATTTTACGAGTCTTCCAAACAAAATGATGAGAAGAGGAAGAATTATATTATGAAGAGAAGATTTTCTGGTTCAACTGATCACCTGGAAGAACAGCCGGTTGTACGTTGTATAGACCCTGAACGCTGTGAGACAGTAGAATCTGAAATTGAACTTGATAAAAATACCGAAAAAGTGACAGTAATGTCCAGATTCAGAAAACATTCAGATAGTATGATCAGGCAGATTGGCTCTTCAACTGGCTTTTTGAGAATTATGCCTCCGGCAACAGCTATCCTGGTTGTGTTAACAGTAATTATGCATATGACTGTTGGCGGTGGTGCTGCCTTAAGACCACAAGATGAAATAAGCATTGTTGATAATGGTGTATATGAACTTGGTGATTATGAATCGCAACCATATCTCGATTCTAACTTTAATAGAAATACAAATGATTTAAACTTTGATAGTACCATGCCCGGGTCAACGGCTGAAGCGGCTGCCGAGACAGTCTCAGAATCTTCATTAGAAACTACAGTTGAAACTACAGAACCTGTAGTGGAAACAACCATAGAAACTACAGAATCTGCAATGGAAACAACCGT
>JAAYFZ010000124.1 GCA_012727965.1 Clostridiaceae bacterium | reverse complement strand
GACTGGGGTACCAATACCGGTATCAGCCAGATTATCTCTGAAAACACTGTTTATAAGAGTGCTCTTGCCGACACCGGTTTTGCCGACGACCATTAGGTTCGCAGTATGCATCTTCTTTTCCTCTTCTTCTATTAAATCAAAAAACTGATTGTATAGTTCGAATGGTCCATTCATATAACTACCTCGCACCCGTTGGTCAGCATTATTGGCGATCTTCATGCTGTTGTCAGAAAATTGATTGTCTTACTCAGTTTATAAATTTCACTTGGGAGTTTTTTTGCCACTTCATTGATAAAATCATTATCCAACCCAAGAGATGCTGCAATTTTTGCCGAATAGATAAATGTAGACTCGTTACCAAGTAAACGTTCATAATAGTTTGCGCTTATTGAGTCAGCCAGGTGCATAATTTCGACTTCAGTTTTATTATCGACAGCAAGGGCAGGAGCGTGATGATAGCCAACTACTTCAGAGATTTCATTGGGTAAGCCCCATTCCTGACAGAGCCATAATCCGATATCTGCATGAGTAATTCCTCCTAATACTATTTTCTCTGCAGCTATTTGATGTATCCCCTTGTCATGAAGCTCATGAAGTTTATCTAAGTGGTCAGGCAAACAAATATCAAGAACAGTTATACCTATATCATGTATTAGCCCATAAGTAAAAAGCTTATTCTTATCGCTGAGACCTGTTTTTTCTGCAATCATATGACATGCTATGGATGTACCAATACTGTGTTTCCAATATGTTTGGGAATCAAAAACCTTTGTCCTTCCTTTACTGTCTGGCAGAAGTAATCTTGTAATAAAGGCGATTGTTACTGTTCTGGTGTTCATGGCTCCCAAGAATATAATAGCGTCTTTTGCATTTTCTATATTATGAGCTTTCGTCAAAGTATAATTGAGAGCATTCATTAAAACTGTTTCTAAATCCGAATTAGATTCAAACATGTTAATGCAGCTGTTCATATCATAGTCACAAGGCTCCAAAAGCATATTTAGAATGTTACCCAAGGAGTCAGGAACTTGAGGCAGAAGATTAGTTTCCATAATTAGCCTTATTGTTTTATGATTATTCATTTTTAATCTCCTCGTATAATTGTCTCCAGCCTGTATCTAACCGATTATTGTAATTAATTAAAATATTTCAACAAACCATTCAATTCTTAAATATTTATAGAATTGAATGGAAAAAGTCTCTGTTTATGAAGCTGAATCAATGCCAATAAACCTTGTACCGCCCCCAGCGCGAAAAAGATAATATGCAGTACCTCGATCGCCGATATCATGAAGCACTGTACAATTATCCAGACGACAAGCGCGCCTCCCGTTACTCCTGTTGCATAGCCTGAGAGCCACGACTTCTTCCAGTTCATTATTGCGGCAACTAAATTTCCAAGGCCCATCACGGCAAATAATAATAGTCCAGGTATGAAAAAACTGGCAAAAGGCATGTTAGGCATTGTCGATATGTCTATTCCCATCGGTGCCTCCGGGAAGAGCATCGCCATACTACCGCCAAACAACGCACCTATTCCGATAAATAAATGCAGTCCTATAATTAGTTTTCGCATGCTCACTTCACCTCAACAGTTAGAAGTTCGTATCTATCAGGGCGCCTATAGGCATTGCCCTGCACTTCACGGCTTCTGTAATCTCTAAGTTCAGCCATCGGAAAATCGGCAATATAGATGCCCTCACGCTCACCGGCCTCGATTATCAGTGTATCACGAGAGCTATCCAGACCGGGCATATAAGCTATCCCGTCAAAAGCCGTCGAATGTCCATTACAATCAGGCTGTCCGATCGGATAATTTGCAGTAGCAATGCCAACCATATTCTCATATGCTCTCGCTCTCAATTGAGATATGCGGTTGATCTCCATCGGGCAGGCATTTGGCACAATTATTATTTCCGCTCCTTGAAGCATCAGAATCCTGGCACTCTCCGGAAACTCGCGGTCATAGCAGATCATAGCGCCAATTTTCACGCTGCCTTCAGATGTATCAAGCTCAACGGTGGAGAAATCATCTCCTGGGGTTAAATTGCATTCGCTGCCGAATACACAAGTATGAACCTTCGCATATGATAAGACTCTATTGCCATGCCGGTCAAAGAGACAAAGGCTATTTCTGGGCATCGGATCAAATCGCTCAAGATATGTAATGCCAATTGCCATATCAAGCTCTCGAGCCAGAGCACCAAAACTCTCAACGAAATCACTGTCCGCAGTAATTGAGCTTTCATACAAACTCTCAGGCTCATCAGATATATCATATCCGACACTCCACATTTCTGGAAACAGAGCTAAATCGGCACCCATTAATTTAGCTTGCCTGCAGTATTTCAGACCTTTTGACAAATTGGCCTCCAGTGAGTTTTCTGGAAGAATCTGCAACAAAGCTACCTTGAAGCT
This sequence comes from Clostridiaceae bacterium, assembly GCA_012727965.1. GTDB lineage: Bacteria > Bacillota > Clostridia > Saccharofermentanales > UBA5734 > JAAYFZ01. The sequence continues at coordinate 375 of JAAYFZ010000124.1, read as the reverse complement.
GTCCATAATTCATATCCTCATGTTCGGCAACTACTCTATCTCTGAGTATAACCGAACACGAGGAATTCATCATTACAATATTGAAATGGAGATATCCCAATATCAAAAAAGTGACTGAATTTTTAATCCAGCCACTTATGCGAATTTGGTTTTAACGATGATTTAATCCTTCTTGACAACTTCTGCACCAGGAGCATTCTTCCTGACGCTATCCACGCCATTTAGGCAGCTTGCTTTTGTCTTATAGCCTTCTGATGTGGCAATGACTTCGCCATTTTTTGCTTTGAACCGAAAACGACTCTCGCCTGCCTTGTCAGTGTAGATTTCAAATTTTGGGTTAACTGCTTTTTCGACGGGTTCAACTGTCTGGTCTTC
>JAAYFZ010000123.1 GCA_012727965.1 Clostridiaceae bacterium | reverse complement strand
TCTCAACAGTGGTTGTACCACGTCAACAGGCAGTCAGGGATATCTACACTACAGATGATCAGCAGCTGCGGCTTGATCTGATCAAGGAATATTCAGTTGAATATATTGTGATCGGTCAGCTCGAGAGAGAGAAATTCAGTACAGTTTCAGAAGATGACCGTACTATTTCACTTATTCGCGAGGACCTGATCAGCAGCCTTGGCGAAAAAGTATTCAGCCAAGGCTACTTCAGCATCTATCAGATTAATTAAAAATCCAGAACAGAAACTCTGAGTACGCCTTCAATAGCACTCAACTTCTCGAGAACCTCAGGTGCTACAGGAGAGTCTATGCTTATAAAAGATTGTGCGCGCATTTTGTCCTTCTTGCGGCTCCAGTGCATTGTCGCGATATTGATCTTGTTAAGACCAAGAATAGTGCCAACGCGTCCGATAATTCCAGGAACATCGTCATTTTGCAGTGCAAGTACATGGCTGGACAGTTCGAAATCCATATGATAGCCGAAGAAATCAACAAGAATCTCAGAATCTTTGCCGAAGACAGTACCCGAAACCGATAGAGCTTTCTCAGCTGCACAGAATTCAACTGAAATCAGACTGGTATATTTCTCCAGATGAGTTGTCTTGATTTCTACAACATCTACGCCCATATCGGCAACACGCTGTTTAACATTGACGAAACTGATGCGTTCATTAGTTACTGTCGAGAGGAAGCCCTTGAGCACTGAAAGTGTAAGCAGATCTGTCTCAGTCTTGGCCAGTTCGCCGGAATAAGTAATAGAAATCGTGCTTACAGGACTACTCTCAGCCTGATAATAAATAGCACCAAGTTTTTCAGCCAAGCTGACAAAAGGCTTCATCTCAGAGAGATCACCGTCGATTGCCGGCATATTTATAGCAGCTACGAGTTCGCCTTTTAATACACTGGCAACCAGCTCAGTTACGGCCGTACCGACATTCGTATTAGCTTCATGTGATGAAGCACCCAGATGTGGTGTCACTACACAATTTGGCAGGCTTAGCAATTTGTTCTGATAATTCTGTTCACCTGGTTTCTTGTCATAGCTGGGCTCATGGTCGAAAACATCAATACCAGCCGAGGCTACATGACCTGATACCAGAGCATTATAGAGAGCTTCCTCATTTACAAGACCGCCACGCGCTGCATTGACTATTCTAACGCCAGGCTTGCATTTTGCCAGCTCAGATTCACTGATCATATTGTATGTCTCTTTTGTTTTCGGAGTATGGAAGGTAATCAGGTCAGCCTGAGTCAATAGCTCGTCAAGAGTGTTGCTGCGCTTGACTCCAAGCTTCTCGAATCTCTCCTGAGGAATATATGGATCATAAACAACGACCTTCATGCCAATGCCTTTTAGCTTGCGGGCAACGATCGAACCGATTCTGCCCATACCTATAACACCGGCAATTTTTGAATCGAGCTCATTTCCGATCATCTGTCCTCTTCGGAAATCGTCATGACGGGCAGCATCATTGGCGATACAGATATTTCTGAAAGCGGCAAAAGCCAGGCCCACGGCCAGTTCACCTGCAGCCATGATATTGGCTTCGGGAGTATTAACGGCGATAACGCCCTTTTCTGTGCAAGCATCTACATCGATATTATCAATACCATTGCCAGCTCTGCCAACTACCTTAAGATTGACTGCCTTCTCGATCAGGCTGCGATTTACCTGAGTAACACTGCGGACTATCAGACCATCATAGGGTGCCATGATATCCTCGATCTGCTCTTGACTGAGGCTGAGCTTCTCATCAACCTCAAAACCTTGCTCACGCAAATAATCTACTGATTCCGCCGCGATTTTTTCTGTAATTACTATTCTCATGATATTCCCCCCTGCCGGTTCCACCGGACATAGAATCTATTATTTAGTTGCTATTATGCCTTGAGCTCAGGCAGCACCTTATCTATGGTCGCGAGCAGCTCTGTGATCTGTTCTGGTGTCGTATCTGCCATATGAGCAATTCTGAAAGTTCTGTCCTTGATCTTACCATAGCCGCCGGAGATCATATAATTGAAATCAGCCAGTTTACCATTAAGTGCCGATACACTGACACCGGAGACATTATCGATACATGTTACGGTCTGTGACAGATAATCCGGATTGCCGAAAAGCGCGAAATTTGTTCTGGCCCAATCCTGAACGATGCCAGCCATTTTACTGTGACGGGCAAAACGCTGCTCCATTCCCTCTTCCATGATTCGATCAAGCTGATAATCAAGAGCATACATCAGCGAAAGCGCAGGAGTAGACGGGTACTGATAAGGCTTCGTTTTAACAAATTTGTATAATTCAAGCAAATCGAAATACAAACCCCGATTGGGAACCTGCTCTGCTCTTTTAACAGCTTTTTCCGAGATTGAACAGATTGCCAGTCCTGGAGGCAGACCCAAACATTTTTGCGTAGAAGTAATCAGAATATCAATGCCCAGACGGTCTGCTTCGATCTTGTGACCACCTAGAGAACTGACAGAGTCAACACAAAAAACAACATCAGGATAACGAGCTATGACCGGAGCTAGCTCTTCAAGATTATTAGCTATACCGGTGGCAGTTTCATTATGAGTGATCGTAATTAGATCATAAGCGCCTGTCGATAAAGCAGCCTCAACCTGCTCAGCTGTTGTGGGCTGGCCAAGTTCAGACTCGAATAGATCAGCCGGCACACCATTGGAAACGGCCATTTTATACCAGCGATCGCCAAAAGCACCGATTGAAAAAACTGCTGCTTTACGTGCCGTACATGATCTGACCGCGCCTTCCATAAGTCCGCTGCCGGATGAGGTGGACAACAATATTTCATTCTCAGTAAACATCAACTTACGCATTTTGTCGGCAATTGAGCCCTGCAGAGCTGATGCGTCTTTTGTCCTGTGTCCGATCATCGGTCTGGTCATTTGTTCGAGCACCTGCGGCAGTACATCCACCGGTCCCGGTATAAATAGTCTCTTGTGCATGCTATATATCTCCTTTGACATTTCATGCTTACGATGTTTCACTCTGGTAAATATTACGATAGAGCAGACCTGCCATGCTTCAGCACAGTCAAGACCGCTCTATCATGGTGCCATCGGTGTTGCGGATATTCAAAGGCAGTATATAATCTGACGCGAATATTTGCAAGTCAGAACTGCAATTTATGCAACACCAGGCACATAAGCATTCAGATTTTAGCTGCAAACTTGAGCAGAAGCTTAGTTTTTGACCGGTATTTTAAGTTCATCGCCTACCTGAACAACATCTGATGTCATCCCATTGGCGTTCTTGATCAAGTCGATATTGGCTTGACTTCCCGATTCATAATACTTAACAGCTATTCCGAACAATGTCTCGCCAGAAACTACCTTATGCGTAGCAATCAAATCACCTGATGGGGCGGCGGTTGTCTCAGCGGTCGTTGTCTCATCGGGAGCTGTAGTCGTCTCTTCGGGAGCTGTAGTCGTTTCCTCCGGTTCAGTTGTTGTCTCCTCTGGGGCAGTCGTGGTTTCGTCCGTATTCTCAGTTGTCGACTCAGTCGTTGTTGCCTCTGTAGTTGTTGTCGTATCCTCACCGGTCGTCGTCGTCGTAATCGCGGGGGTAGTCGTAGTAACCTTCGGCTCATCCTTATCGCCAAACAACATCTGATAAAGCGCAAACAGACAGACGATACATATGACCGCAAGAATCAGATAAAAAGCTATTCTGCGTGTACGTCCGCTATTGTCATACTCTTCATAGTACTCATCCTCATGGATATCGTAGCCATCGTCATCGGTCAGTCCATAATCATCATCAGCGGAACTAACTGGTGCATAGGGTACAGCGTCAGAAGGCATATCTACATATCCAGAATCCATTGATGCTTCATAATCTGAACTTGTATCGAGGTATTCCTCCGGAAGATCAGCCTGAACTTCTTTTCTAGGTGCAGATGCAGCAGCACTCTTGGCTGCTGGAGCAGATTTAGGAAGAGCAGCAGCGCCTATACCGGCAAAAGACCTGCCGAATCCGGCTTTTGCCGGTTTATCTACAGCTGTTATCGCTTCTACGAATCCGATCATGAACTGCAGCGGAACACCAGGCATTTTAGCCGAAGCTGCAGTTATTATCAGTCCGGAAGCATCAGCCTGATCTTCTGCCTCATAGAGCAGTCTCAGAATTTCACGCTGGCCGAGCGCTTCGAATACATCCTTATTACAGGTAATGACACAATCATCCTCTTGTAGTTGAGCAATATTCGAATATCTAACTGTACCGGCAACGCCTGCGCAGTAAACATCATGACCTGGAACATCCTTGCCATTTAAATCGATCGCGTCTAGCTGACAATCATCTGAAGTCAGTGGATATAAAACATCTCCTCGATAGAGCCAGGCACAGCCTCCGCCCATAGTAATTGCCGCGATCTCAGCGTCTTTTACAATAATACCGGCGAAATAAGGTTGACGTACACTATTATTCTGCAGAGTCATTCTACCGGAAATATCAACTGCGCATTCTGCTAGCTCATTGATTTCAGCATCAATATTCCTGCCATTGTTTTTGACATCATGCAGTATTTTGTCGAGAGATTTTCTTAATCTTGCGGCCTGAATCTCATCAGTCGGCTGGCTGCCCGTATGAGCGAATACTGACAGAAAAAAACCGCGATCTTCGCGATCAAGTGTTATGTCGGCTGCACGCCTCTCTCTTTTTCCTGATAGTCTTCCATCGAGATAAAATGTATCTGAAGCCCCGGATGAAACAAAATACCGGGCATTGATAGTTGTTGCTAAACGAGTATTTGTATTGCGATTAGGTTTTGCCATGACAGCTCCTCCGTATGATTACTACTTATAGTCATGCTATTAAACACACAACAAGTATTATAACACACCTGATTTGCACTCAATATGACAACTTGCTTTCATTTACACTTTCCTTGCTTAACCAGATTTCCAGTTGATTTCTGGCCTCTTCATGATCAAGCGCTCTATTAATGTGCAGCTGTTTTGACAATAGACGCTCCAGATAGAGTCCGGTCTGTCGCTTATCCTGCAGCTTGTAAAAAACTTCATCATTACCTCTAATCGGCAAATGTACCGGACTGATTCTATATTCGTCCGGGAAGCTATGCCATTTTCGAATCAATTCATCGTCAATATCAAGCTCAGCCCGCAGACTATCATCTGCCACAAGAACTTTCATTATCTCCCAGGCTTGCTTGCTTGCTTCAAGTATCTGCCACTGATCGAGATGACACTGACGTGAAGCTGATCTCAATATCATTTTGAATCTAATTTCTTTTCTGGATTCTATTTCTTCTGTTGATACTTCAATTCTCCTACGTCGATCAGCTGACAGCAGAAGCAGGCGCAGGCGAATCAACATCAAAACCGCCTGTGTATGACGAGACAGACTTAGAGATAGTCTAGTTTTCTCTACTAGCAGTACCTGCAGCCTGGTCAGACTGCCAATAGACAATCCTGGCGAGATTTTTTGCCACTGCTCAAGCGGCAGGCTGAGCTGCCCCTGTTCGTTGAACGCTGGAATTTTCCCGCAGATTTGAGCGAACAATCCGG
>JAAYFZ010000122.1 GCA_012727965.1 Clostridiaceae bacterium | reverse complement strand
GTTATTATACCGCAGCCAAGTCCGAAGATGATTTTACCCTTGCGTGTTAGTGGAGAGGTAACATAATCCGTTGCCATGAAAAACGCGCCCAGGAAGAGGCCGCCTGACAGCACATGATAGAGTGGATCCTGACCACCGATTAAGGTGATCAAGGCAACTGTACCTACATAGGTCAGAGGCAGCCATAGTGTTATGACCTTACGGATAACGAGGTAGATAATTCCTATAGTTAGTGCAGCTATCGAAATTTCGCCAAGACAACCACCCTTGATGCCCAGGAATAGATCAAGATAAGAGGGCATTGGACTGTCGTTCTGCAGCAGATAAAGAGGTGTTGCTGTTGAAACAAGATCGCTGCCAAGAGCACTGACTGATTCGCCGGCCTGAGCCACGGTCTCACCAAGTCTACGCTCCAGAACTGCCCAGCGTGTCATGGCTGCCGGATAAGATATAGTTAATATGACTCGGGCTGCCATTGCAGGATTCATGAAGTTGTTGCCGATACCGCCGAACATCTGTTTAACTACGACGATGGCGACAAATGAACCAACAGCAGCCATCCACAGAGGTATTGTCGGCGGCAGATTCAGAGCCAGGATCAGACCTGTGACAACTGCGCTGAGATCACCAATTGAGTTGTAGCGTTTCATTGCCAGACGCGACACATACTCGAACAAAACTGCGGTGCCGGTCGTTACTGCTATGACTACAGCAGCCGCGCTGCCGAAGATCCAGACAGCTGCTGCTACTGCAGGGATAAGAGCAATGATGACATCAAGCATAAGTCTTCTTGATGTCGTGTTATCCCTTATATGTGGTGAGGATGAAACCTGAAGCATCATTGTTTTTTGCCCTCCATTGCTGCTTGCTGACGCACATAGGACTTACCGTTTCTTATACTCTGAACTAAATAACGCTTAGCTGGACAGACATAAGTACAACAACCGCATTCGATACAATCCATTACATGATGCTGCTTGAGACCATCAATATCCTTGTTGCGAGCCATGATATCCAGATTGGTCGGCATCAGCTTCATAGGGCAGGCTGTTATACAGCGACCGCAGCGTATGCACTGAGTTTCGTCCGGGATAGAAGCTTCCTTCTGTCCAAATACCAGAATTGCATTGTTATGCTTGATGATAGATACATCCAGCCTGTCGACAGCGACACCCATCATGGAGCCACCCATAATTATCTTGCCTGCCTCTTCCGCCAATCCGCCTGCTGCTTCGATAACCTCTGGAATCAAAGCACCGATCGGTACATTAACATTACAGGGGAGATTGAGGCCGGAGCCGTCAAGCGTAACACGCTTTCTTACCAGTGGCATACCTGTCTTGATATATTTTGAAATAAAACGGACAGTACTTACGTTTAGCATTAGTACACCAACATCATGCGGCAGCGCCCCGGATGGAACAGCCCGCTTGGTCAGTGAGTATATCAGCATTTTTTCAGCACCTTGAGGGTAGATAGTTTTGAGACTTACAACTTTTATGCTAGGCTTGATGTTCATCGCAAGGTAATACTTGGTTATTTCATTGCGAAGTACTTCAGCAGCCAGCGGTTTATTGTCTTCTACGCCTATGATCGCCCTGTCTATCTGCATATATTTCATGACCTGCATGATACCATCGATTATCTCGTCAGGATGCTCAGCACATTGTCTGAAATCAGCTGTTATATAAGGCTCGCACTCAGCTGCGTTAATTAACAGGACATTCGGCTGTTTGTCCGGAGGCGGCTGCATTTTCATATATGTCGGGAAGCCTGCCCCGCCTAAACCGACAAGACCTGATTCGCGCAGCGCCTGTATGAAACTGTCTCTGTCTGTGATGACGGGAGGCTTGATTGATTCATGGTGTGTATATTGCATATCTGATTCAATTTCCACAACATCCATCGATCTGCCATTGCTGGCTACCTCTCGTCTGACGGTTTTTACCGTTCCTGAAACACTTGAGTGTATAGGAACAGCCATAGGCGATATTGGTTCGCCGATTTTCTGTCCAACCTGTACTTGATCGCCTGCTTTGACGATGCATTCACAGGGGGGACCAATATGCATGCTCATTGGTATCCTGAGTGTTTTAAACTGGTCCAGTCTGACCGTAGGATAGAAATGAGTGTTTTTATTGCCCCGGGGGTGAACACCGCCGGAAAAAGTAGAAAATTTTAACACCCGGTTTACCTCCTGTAGCTGATTTAAATCAGCATGATCCAACAATTAATATAACATAAAACTATTTAAAAGCCATTAGACTAAGCAAAGCAACTAATAAATAAAAGCGGCTTTTGCGATGATTTGTGCAATAGCACAGCGATAAACGTTTACGGATTGTGCAGGCGTTTATAGGATGACTAATTTATAAGGGTGCAATAAATCTGAAAATTATCGCAAACGGTTACGAACAATACGAATTTGGACAGTATAGATAAGTTTGGACACCTGACATATAATAAAATGAAAAGAACTACAGAAAACAACTTGATAAAACAGATGGAAGAGGACACATGATAGATAAGGTTGAGAGCAAGAAAAAAGACAGATTAATACTAGGTGGCTTGATTGCTTCCGGTGCTTTGCTGGGGTCAATGATCACCTGGATACTTGTACTGATGATTTTCAGACCTTTTTCGTTGCCTCCACAGAAAACATCAGAAATCTACGAAAGCACAACTGGATCTACAAGTCAGTCAGAGTCACCTGTTGTGACTGAGTCAATATCATCAGATGAGACTAGCACAGACTCAACCTTAGATATAAATGAAACCACTTCAGAAACAGATACTTCAGAAACCGAAACAGATCTGACAAAAAAGAGCGAACGCAGGATTGCCCTGATTGCGCAAAAAGCACTGCCTTCAATTGCTGGCATAAGAGTTGAGTCCCTGCTGCCTGGCACTAACATGTTCGCGATCAGTGAAGGTTCTGGTGTCATCTATTCATCTGACGGCTACATTGTCACTAATAATCATGTAATTTCTTCTGTTTATGATAGCAGCGGTAATCGAATCTCCGGAACAAACATTTATGTTTACCTTTATGAGGATAAGACACAGTATGAAGCAGATATTGTAGGCAGAGACGCTTCGACAGATCTGGCTCTGCTGAAGTTAAATAAATCAGGTCTGCCTCCGGCTGAATTCGGCGATTCCGATCTGCTTGTACCAGGAGAACCAGCTGTTGCGATTGGCAGTCCGTCAGGCTTGCAGCTGATGGGCTCTGTCACTTCCGGCATTATCAGCGGTCTGGACAGACAAGTACAGCTTGAAAATGGTGCTTCCATGGCATTGATTCAAACAGATGCAGCTGTTAATACCGGCAATTCCGGTGGTGCCTTGATCAATGAGCATGGCCAGGTAATAGGCATCAATAATTCCGGCCTGGTGAAGAGTCAGTTTGAGGGAGTAAATTTCGCTATTCCAGCCAATACTGTAGTTGAGATCATCACTGAACTCAAGAAACGTCCTGTAAATGCAGGCAAACCCTGGCTGGGCGTATCAGTCATTGCTGACACAGAATACCTTGAGCTGGTTGAGCTTTACAATTGGCCGGCCAACGGGGTCTATATTTATGAGGTCCAGCAAGACAGCCCGGCAGACCTGGCAGGTCTCAAATCAGGTGACATTATTATAGGACTGAATAATGGTACAGTTATTGATTCATCAGACTTCGCCAATCAGCTCAGACAGTTCTATGCTGGTCAAAGCATTCGCATCCAGATATTCAGGCCGGATGAAAACAAAACGCTAACTCTAACGGCAGTACTTGGTGAAACGATCGCCTGATAATTTGATTAATTTTTAAGTATTTATAAGTAACAATGGACACTATTGATATTTGCTGTCTATTGTATTATTTAATCGACGTATGAACAACTGTTCATACGTCGATAGTATGGAGGTACTTAACATGACTGGAGATAGTTGCCTGGACAATACTGTTCATCCCGAAAAGATCTGTCAGGCCCGACAGGAAATGCCGTCGGATGAAATACTGAGAGATATGACTGAGCTTTTCAAGGTGCTGGCCGATGAAACGCGCATGCGCATTATCAGTGCTTTGACAAGTTGTGAACTGTGCGTCTGCGATCTGGCATCTCTGATTGAATCGAGTCAGTCCGCAGTTTCACATCAATTGAGAATACTGCGCCAGGCAAGACTTGTGAAATATCGTCGTGAAGGCAGAAATGCCTATTACGCACTTGACGACGAACATATTGAGACTATCGCACATTTCGCCAGAAATCATGTTCAGGAGGCCTTCCACAGAGAGTGAGGAAGTCTATATGTCCAATAAACAGCTTAGCTTCAGAATCGAAAATCTTGGTTGTGCGTCATGTGCTGCAAAAATTGAAAATGCAGCTGGTGGGATGCCGCAGGTTGAGGAAGCAATAGTTGATTTCGCAGCGAGCAAAATATACCTTAAACTTAAAGCTGCAAATGACGGTTCAAACCTTATATCTGATCTCGATAGAATTGTCAGGTCGATCGAGGAAGATGCCCGCCTGATTGCTGATATGGGCTCTGCTTATGAGGCAAAACAAGTAGGCGGTTATCTTTTTAACGGGTCAGATATATCTGACTCTGACAGCACTTCTAAACATGAAACTGAACATGATCATTATAGAAGTTCAGCAGCGAGAGCCGGCGGTTTTAGCTCTAGCTGGCAGCAAGCAGTTCCAAAGAAAAAAGCGCTAAGATTCCTGTTGGGAATTGTTATTTTTGTTGTGGCTTTGCTGACGCAAACAGAAACAACAGGTTTGTCTATCGGACTGTTTATTGCAGCCTGGCTGGTTCTTGGACTCGATGTTATCTACAAAGCAGTAAGAAG
>JAAYFZ010000121.1 GCA_012727965.1 Clostridiaceae bacterium | reverse complement strand
TGCTGGCAATTGTCACAATTACCTTTTTTCTGATGCATACTGTTCCTGGTGGACCCTTTAATTCAGAGAAGATGGATCCAGTTGCTCAGGAAAATATGTATAGGAAATATGGACTTGATAAGCCAGTCATAGAGCAGTACGGAATATATTTGGGACAAGTAGCTCAGCTGGATCTGGGCCCTTCACTAAAACTCCGTGGCCGTTCTGTTAATAGCATCATCGCAGAGAAATTTCCTGTTTCGGCAAGACTTGGTGGTATTACCCTTGTAGTTGCAGTTGTCATCGGTGTCTCCCTCGGTATTGCTGCTGCCTTTAAACATGAGAGTCTCTTGGATCGGTTTATTATGCTATTTACCACTTTTGGCATATCTATACCTGGTTTTGTTGTCGGTACACTGCTCCTTGTGGTGTTCGGCGCGCTATTAAATGTAGCGCCGACGACCTGGTCGAACAATCCAGCAAATTATGTCCTACCAATAATCACATATTCTTTTTATCCTATTTGCTATGTTACAAAACTTACAAGGTCATCCATGCTTGAAACATTGGGGCAGGATTATATCAGGACTGCTAAGGCAAAAGGCCTCTCAACATTTAAGGTTCATTATAAGCATGCCCTAAAAAATTCAATTATCCCAGTAATTACATACCTGGGCCCATTGACTGCCTATTTGATCACAGGCGGGTTCGCTGTTGAGAAAATCTTCAGCATTCCTGGTCTTGGAAGGTTCTTCATAGATTCGATCAGCAATAGAGATTATCCTCTTATCATGGGGACAACGATTTTTCTGGCTATACTTGTAATTAGTATCAATATGATCGTTGATATTCTTTACACAGTAGTAGATCCTAGAATCAAGCTGAATTGAGGGGAGAACAGATGAGTAATATAGACAACAATACAATAAATGAGAATATCAAAAACAGCAGCCGCAGCAACTCACCTAAACGGCCTTTCAGCTTCCAGCTAGATCCGGCAAGGATAGAGCTTGCGACACATGAAGAGAAGCAGGAACTTGTTATAATGCGTGAGAGCACCTCTCTATGGAAGGATGCCTGGCGCAGGTTCAAACGCAATCATTTCGCCATGATCGCATTGGGTTTCATTATTTTCATGTTCTTTTTTGCATTTATCGGTCCTAAGCTTTCTCCATACAGCTATGATCAGCAAATTAGAGGGTCAGAGAACTTGATGTCCTCCTTGGAGCATCCTTTTGGTACTGATAAATTTGGCAGAGATATTATGGTCCGTATTATGGATGGAACTCAGGTTTCCCTGGTCATAGGTCTTCTGGCAGCTTTTGTAACATTGATAATTGGATCAATATATGGTGCAGTCAGTGGTCTGGCAAGCGCACGTGTCGATAATATAATGATGCGAATAGTTGAAATCATCTATTCGATGCCTGATACCTTGATCGTCATATTGTTATCGATCTCGCTCAAGGGGCCTCTCGACAATTTGCTTAATAGCTATTATATTTTTGAAGGCGTAGATATGATAGGTGCCCCATTACTATCGATGTTTCTTGTATTCGCCTTCCTTTATTGGGTTACCATGGCGCGTATCGTTCGTGGCCAGGTATTAGCGCTGAAGGAACAGGAATTTGTATTAGCTGCTTACGCCATGGGCGCAGGAAAAAGCAGGATCATACGGAAACATCTTCTTCTAAACTCTATGGGACCGATCATTGTTACAACAACGCTTCAGATCCCAAGCGCAATATTTGTGGAATCATTCCTCAGCTTCATCGGCCTTGGTATATCCGCTCCGAAAGCTTCTCTTGGATCAATGGTCAATGATGCCTTAAATGGCATTTATACCTATCCTATGAGACTTGTTTTTCCTGCGGTAACGATCGCGCTCATCATCCTTGCGTTCAATACACTAGGTGATGCGCTGCGTGATGTACTTGACCCAAGAATGAAGAAATAAATTAAGGAGACTCTCATGAGTAAAGATAATAACTACAATGGAAACAACTCATCAGAGCGGCTGATAGATGTCGAAGACCTGAGTGTATCATTCTTCACACCTTCAGGCGAAGTAAAGGCCGTCCGCGGTGTATCCTGGCATCTGAAAAAAGGCGAGGCACTTGGCATCGTCGGTGAATCTGGCAGTGGTAAATCAGTCTCTGCCTATTCAATCATGGGTCTGCTGCAAAACCCGGGCAAGGTTACCGGTGGTAGAGTCATGATGGATGGCAAGAATCTTCTAGACCTGTCAGAACAGGAAATGCGTGCTATCCGCGGCAACGATATTGCAATGATCTTCCAGGATCCGATGACATCACTGAATCCTGTTTTTACGATTGGCAATCAGCTTATAGAACCATTGATCCACCACTTGAAGGTTAAGGGGGAATCAGCAGAGAAGAGAGCAATCAAATTGCTTGCTGATGTGGGAATTCCATCTCCTGAGAGACGAATCAAACAATACTCCTTTGAATTTTCCGGCGGCATGAGACAACGTGCAATGATCGCAATGGCTCTTGCTTGTGAGCCCAAGCTGTTGATCGCCGATGAGCCCACGACTGCGCTTGATGTTACGATCCAGGCTCAGATACTGGAAATTATGAAGGCGCTTAAGGATAATACTGGTATGAGTATCGTTATGATCACTCATGATCTAGGTATAATATCTGAAGTATGTGACAAGGTCATCATAATGTATGGTGGAAAGATTGTTGAGTATGCATCTGTAGATGAGCTCTATCGTAAGCCCAGCCATCAATATACGATAGGTCTTCTCGGTTCTCTGCCACGACTGGATGATGATCAGAAAAATCCACTTAAGCCAATCGAGGGTTCACCGGTAGACTTAATGAATCCGCCAAAAGGATGTGCTTTTGCACCACGCTGTGAAAAGTGTATGAAAATATGTCTTGACGAGCAGCCGCCATATTATGAAATTGATAAGGACCATTATTCAGCCTGCTGGCTTCATTTTGTTGAAGATTATCAGGCTGAAATGAAACAAGAAGCCGGCTATGACAACAATGCCGGAGGTGCCGATAATGAATAAAGTGAAAGCAAATAGTAGTCCTGATTCAATGATCAAGACAAATGAGCCACTAATTGAAATCAAGTCGCTCAAGAAGTATTTCGATGTTACAGATAGAGGTAAAAAGCATCGTAAATTGAAAGCTGTCGACGGTGTTTCCTTCCACATTAATGAAGGCGAAACGCTTGGTCTGGTAGGAGAATCTGGCTGTGGGAAAACGACAGTTGGCAGGACCATGCTGAGATTATATGAGCCAACTGAGGGAAGCGTACTTTATCGCGGACAAGATATTACTTCTGTGAAGATGCTTCCATATAGACG